>JAIOPP010000134.1 GCA_021413845.1 Planctomycetia bacterium
GTGAAGCTCTTCGGCTACGATGCCACGAAGCGGCACTTCGTCCCTCGCCAGTCGGGCTACGAAGGGGTCGTGCCGACGAGCATCGAAACGCTCACGCTCGACGCTGCGCAGATCGAGTTTCGCAAACAACATCTCGGCCGGTACCTCACTTCGCTCGTCACACGACCGTACGACGGCAAGCTGGTCGAGTATCTCGACATGGTCGGCAAGATGCACACCCCGAAGGCAGGTAGCAAGACGCTCGACGTCCCGCTCGTCCAGATGAACGCTCTGCTCGGCTTCGTCGCCGACGCCCTCATGGCGACGATCTTCGCTCTCGGCTTAGACCGCGCGACGGAGATCGCCACGCAGCGCGCCTTCGGCAAGTTGCTCTGGCTGCAAAACGACTTAATCAATCGACATTATCAAAGTACCGCGGCAACACGTGCAGCGTAGCATGCGGTGGGGCGCCCCTCATCCGGCCTTCGGCCACCTTCTCCCGCCGGGAGAAGGATTGATGGGACGTCCTCCGTATTGAACCCTTCTCCCGGCGGGAGAAGGTGGCGGCGCAGACGCCGGATGAGGGGCGCCCCGCTATCGATCTATCTACAGCAACGTCCCGCGCAAGATCACGAACGCGACCGAGAAATAGATAATGAGCCCCGTCACGTCGACGAGCGTCGCCACGAACGGCGCCGACGACGTCGCCGGGTCGAGCCCTAAGCGTTTTAAGAGAAACGGCAGCATCGAGCCCGACAGGCTCCCCCAGAGCACGATGCCGACGAGCGAGATGCCGACGGTGAGCGCGATCAAAAACCAGTGGGGGCCGTAGACGTCGGAAAACGCGCTCCACAGCGCGATCCGCAACACGCCGATCGAGCCGAGGATGCCGCCGAGAATCGCGCCGGAAAGGAACTCCCTACGCATCACCATCCACCAATCGCGAAGGGTCACTTCGCCGAGCGCCAGCGCGCGCACGATGAGGGTCGCCGCTTGCGAGCCGGAGTTGCCGCCGCTGGAGATAATCAGCGGCACGAACAGCGCGAGCACGACCGCCTTCTCGATCTCTCCCTCGAAGAATCCCATCGCCGTGGCCGTGAGCATTTCGCCGACGAACAGAATCACCAACCAAGTGGCCCGCTTACGCACCATCTGTAAGAGCGGCGTGCTGACGTACGGTTCCTCGAGCGCTTCCAAGCCGCCGAACTTCTGAATTTCCTGCGTCGAGCGCTCTTCGGCCACATCGAGCACGTCGTCGACCGTGACGATGCCGAGCAGTTTCCCCATCGCGTCGACGACCGGCAGCGCGACCCGATCGTACTTTTTGAACAGCGCGATCGTCCCTTGCTTCCGATCGGTCGCGACGAGCGCGACGACCCGGTTGTCCATCAACTCGCTCACGTGCTTGTCGAGCGGAGCCAACAGGAACTCTCGGATCCGAATATCGTCCAACAGCGTGTTCGTTTCGTCGACGACGTAGAGGACGTTCAGCGTTTCGCTGTCTCGTCCGTGAGCGCGGACATGGTCGAGCACATGCGCGACGGTCCACTCTTGGCGTACAGCCATGATCTCCGGCGTCATCAGCCGGCCGATCGTCCCCTCTTCGTAGTCGAGCAGGCTCTGCGCTACCTTAAAATGCTCGGGCACCAACAGCGACAACAACAAATGGCGCAGCTCGGGGGCGACATATTCCAAAAGCGCCGTCCGATCGTCGGGCGACATCTCGTTCACGATGCCGCCGATAACCGGTTCCGGAAGTTGATGGATCAACGTCTCTTGCAGAAGCGGATCGAGGTACGCGAACACCTGCGCCGCAACGTGTGGGTTCAACGTCGCCACCAACGTCTTGCGCTTCTCGGTCGGCAGCGCTACGACGATCGCCGCCAGATCGGCCGGCAGCCAACTGTCGAGAATCTCGTGAACTTCCGCGAGCTTCCCTTCGTCGAGCAATTCGCAAATGTCCGGCGTGATCAAGTCTTCCAACATACGGAACTCTCACGAGAAAAAGTCGTTAGGTCTTGGGGCGCATCGGAGATCGTTCCCTCGCTTGCGATTTCGCGGAAAGCAAAGTAACCGCTCCAGTCGCTGCGAGTCCGATTGTAGGATGGATCGCAGCATCGTCACGGTCTATTATCACGGTCTATGATCGACCAAGACCGACTACGACGTGCGTATCTTGCGGCCCGCGAGGCGCTGCTGGCGGAGCGCACTCCGGCCGGGCATTGGGTCGGCGAACTGTCGTCGTCGGCCTTGAGTACGGCAACGGCAGTGAGCGCGCTGGCGATTGCGCGGCGGCATGTCGAGCCGGAAAAACAGCGGCGGTACACGGCTTTGATCGACGCCGCGTTGCCGTGGCTCGCCCGTTGTCAGAACGCCGACGGCGGCTGGGGAGATACCGATCGCAGCTTCTCGAACATCGCGACGACGATGCTCGTGCGCGCCGCGCTGCATCTAGCCGGCGCGCAACAGCGGTATGCCGCGGCGCTCGAACGGGCCGAGAATTACATCTCCGTAAGCGGCGGCATCGCAGGGCTTCGGCGGCGCTACGGCAAAGACAAAACCTTCGCCGTGCCGATCCTCACGAACTGCGCCTTGGCCGGCCTCGTCGAGTGGCGCGAGGTGTCGCCGTTGCCGTTCGAACTGGCTTGCTTGCCGCAAGCGTGGTATCGCTTCGCGCGCTTGCCGGTCGTCAGCTATGCGATCCCCGCGCTCGTGGCGATCGGGCAGGCGCGCTATTTTTTTCGGAAGCCGTGGAACCCTGTGATTCGTTGGCTGCGCGGTTGCGCGGTCAACAAGAGTCTCGAAGTGCTGCGCGCTATGCAACCGAGCGGCGGCGGCTATCTGGAAGCCGCGCCGTTGACGAGCTTCGTCGTGATGAGCCTCGCGAGCATCGGCCGACACGATCACATCGTAGCCCAAGAAGGGCTGCGGTTTCTCTGTGAAACGGTTCGGCCCGACGGCAGCTGGCCGATCGATACGAACCTCGCCACCTGGGTGACGACGCTGGCGATCAACGCGCTGGAGTATAGCCTCGAGAGTGACGGCACTACGGGCGGCACGTATCTGACGCCGGAGCTGATCCAATGGGTCGCGGATTGCCAGCACCGCGAACGGCATCCTTTCACCGGTGCCGAACCCGGCGGCTGGGGCTGGAGCGATCTGAGCGGAGCGCTGCCGGATGCGGACGACACGCCGGGAGCGGTGTTGGCGCTGTCGGATATTCCTATCGACGAGATCGAAGATTACGACAATCAATGGTCGATCGCCTGGGAAGGGCTCGATTGGTTGTTGAAGCTGCAAAACTCCGACGGCGGTTGGCCGACCTTTTGCAAAGGGTGGGGCATGCTGCCGTTCGACCGGAGCGGCACCGATCTTACTGCGCACGTCTTGCGAGCCCTGAAGGCTTGGGGCCGTGATAAAGGGATTGCCGTCGAGCGCGGGTTCCGCTACCTCGCGAAGCAGCAACGCCCCGACGGCTCCTGGCTCCCGCTGTGGTTCGGCAATCAGCATCGCGAAGACGACGAGAACCCGCTCTATGGCACGGCGCGCGTGCTGCTCGCCTATCGCGACCTCGAGCGCATGCCGACGCCGGAAGCCCGGCGGGGCATCGCCTATCTCCTTTCGCAACAAAACTCCGACGGCGGCTGGGGAGGCGAAGGGAATAACCGGAAGCCGGCAGAGCGAAGTCGGAACGAAGAGGCAGGGCGTTCGAGCGTCGAGGAAACCGCGGTCGTCGTCGAGGCTTTGCTGGCGGAGTGTTCGCTGAAAAACGGCATTTCCTTCGATGCGCCGGAAAAGTTGCGCGAAGCGCTGGAAAAAGGGTTGAATTGGCTGATCGAGGGGGTCGAGTCCGGCCGGTTTCGCCAAGCTTCTCCCATCGGTTTCTACTTCGCCAAGTTGTGGTATTATGAGAAGCTGTATCCGTTGGTCTTTACCGTGTCGGCCTTAAGACATGCGGTCGCACGAATGGCGTTGCCTCCCCCCTAGAAACTCGCTCCCGGTCGCTCCGACGCTGCCGGCACAGCCCGACGCGGAAAACTTTCGCTCGCACACGGTTAACCCCGTGGTTTCCGAGCGGTTAGGTTTTCGGCGTCTCGTTTAACCCACCGTCCTGCACTGCGGAGTTTGCATCTTGGCTACGGCACCCGCGCACCTTTCCGGCACCGAACTCCCGCACGATGCGTCGTCGCACCCGAACGGGCAGGTCGTGCATAAGCACAACGTCGATGCAATCAACGGCAGCGCCCTAAACGGCAGTCCCGGCAACGGCGAAGCGGTCGCCGACGCGGCGGCTCGCAAGTCGAAGCGGCGCAACACCAGCCATCTCAAGGTCGTGCCGCCGACGAAGGAAGAACGAGAATCGCTCCGGACGGTCTGTCGCGAGACGGCGGCGAAGCTCGACAAGAGCCGCCCGATCACGAAAGACGAACTGGAAGCGATCACGCGCGAAATCATCGCGCGGCAAGGCTTGCCTGAAGGGTACGTCGGCTGGCTGATGGTGATGATGGCGAGCGAGTTTTGGGAATCGCAGGTCGCGGCGGTGCCGTTCGAGCGACGGCTATTTCTCTTGCCGCATTGCTTGAAGCACGCCGAAGGGTGCCCGGCCGACTACGACGACTACGGCCTCGACTGCAAAAAATGCGGCGCGTGCAGCATCGCCGATTTCCGCGCCGCGGCCGAGCAACTCGGTTACAAGGTGCTCGTGGCCGAAGGTTCGCCGATCGTGCTGAAGATCATCGTCGGGGGGCATGTCGACGCGATCGTCGGCGTCGCTTGCCTGAATGTGCTCGAGAAGGCGATCGATAAGATCTTGCTGGCCGGAATTCCCTGCATGGCGATTCCGCTCTTGTCGAGCGATTGCCGCAATACGAGCGTCGACGAAGATTGGGTGATGCAGATCGTGCAGAAGCGCGAGACGGCACCCGCGACGGCGACGAAGTCGTATGTGCATCTCATGCGCGCGGCCGCCGGGATGTTCGACCCGACGGAGCTCGAGCGCTTGGTCCCCCGGCTTCGCGGCGGCCCGCGCTTGGCCGACGCCACGAAGGATGGGCTCACCGGGATCTCGGCCGTCGATCCGATCGCGGGCACAGAAGCCATCGCCTACGATTTTCTTGCCAAAGGGGGAAAGCACTCCCGGCCGTTCATCACGCTGGCCGTCTACGATGCCTTAACCACCGGCAAAGGTTGCACGGCCGACGGTTCGGCACATCTTGCGACCCTGCCCGACTACGTGAAGCGGGCTGCGTTGTCGATCGAGACGTTTCACAAAGCCTCGCTCGTTCACGACGACATCGAAGACGACGACCAATACCGCTACGGCGAAGAAACCGTCCATCGCAAATACGGCACCGCCACGGCGATCAACGTCGGCGACTATATGATCGGGCTCGGCTATCGGCTCATTAGTCGCGACGCGCGCACGATGGGGCCCGACGCCGCGGCCGATATTCTCGATCGGCTCGCCGATGCTCACATGAAGCTCAGCGAAGGGCAGGGGGCCGAACTGCTCTGGCGCGACTCCTTGCAAAAGCAGCTTTCCCCGCTCGACGCCTTAAAGATTTATGCCCTGAAGACTGCGCCGGCCTTCGAAGCGGCGCTCTATTCCGGGCTTCGGCTCGCCGGTCCGCTCGATGCGTCGGTCGTGTGGCCGACGCAATTCGCTCGCCATCTCGGCGTCGCTTTTCAGATCTTGAACGATCTCAACGATTGGCGCGACGACAACCATAACAAGCTCGTCGCCGGCGGCGATGTGCTCGGCGGACGACCGACCGTGTTGTGGGCCCTCGCGCTGGAAGGGCTGAACGACCTCGACCGCGCAGAGCTTTTGCAAGCGGCCGGCGTCTTCGACAAGGCGGCCACGCTCGTCGACAAATACCAAGAGCGGGCGGAAGGAATCGCCGACGTCGTCGAGTCGGAAGATTTACGCCGCCTGTTGTACTACCTCATCGACACGGTGCTCGAACGCCCGACCGCGGAGAGCGCGATTCCGAATCTGACCGTGATCTCGATGCCCTAAAAAATATGCGGTCGAGCTTTCTCCCCACCTCCTGCCCCTCCCGCCTCCGTGCCTGAAACTCCCGATCTGAGTACGCTCGCCGCATTGTTTTATCCCCGGGACGCGACCGCATCGGCCGTGGTTGCGGCGGCGGTGCCTGCTGCGGAGCTCGGCAAGTTCGAGCGCGTCGCGGCCGAGGATCTGCCGGCCGGCTATCGCGAGTTGCTGGCGCATCAAAGTCACATGACCGTGACGATGGAAAAGTTTCACGAGAGCAAGGTCGATGTCGAGGTCTTGGAACGGCGCACCGACCAGCGCCGCTATGCTCGCAAGATCCGCTTGCGCACCCGCTCCGACGGTCGGATCGTGCAGTTCGGTATCGTGCGCCTGAACCTCGACTTTCTGGCTCCCGACGTGCGCGAGCTGGTGCTCGCCGAGCAGACTCCGCTCGGTCGGGTACTGATTGAGCATGGCGTGCTCATGCAGGTCCGGCTGATCGCCCTATGGCGCATCGAGCCGGGGCCGGATATGCGGCGGGGCCTGGAAATCGGCGCATGTCCGGTCGTGTACGGCCGTACGGCGATGATCGATTTCGAGAATGCCCCGGCGATCGAGTTGCTCGAAATCTCGGCTCCGTTGGTAGAATAAACTTTCCCCGCAAACGCGAATCGGCCCGGAACATCTTAAGCCGCTTGTTATGAAGATCGTCTATCTAGCCGCCGGTGCAGCAGGCATGTATTGCGGGATGTGCCTGCACGACAACACGCTCGCCGCGGCGATGATCGGGCTCGGCGAAGATGTGTTGCTCGTGCCGACCTACACGCCGCTCCGGACCGATGAGGCGAACGTCAGCCGGCTTCCGCCGATGATGTACGGCGGCATCAACGTCTTCCTCCAGCAGAAGTCGGCGATCTTTCGCCACACTCCTTGGTTCTTCGATCGCCTGCTCGATTCTCCCGCGCTGTTGAATTGGGTCAGTAAGTTTTCGTCGAGCGTGCAAGCCGAGAAGCTCGGCCCGCTCACGGTCTCGATGCTCGAAGGAGAGCACGGCAAGCAGAAGAAGGAACTGACGAAGGTCATCGAATGGCTGAAGACCGAAAAGCCGGACGTGGTGCATTTGTCGAACTCGATGCTCATCGGCATGGCCGGCCCGATCCGCCGCGCGCTACGTGTGCCGATCCTCTGCTCCCTCTCGGGCGAAGATATCTTCCTCGAAAAGCTCATTCCGCCGTACTACGAGCAAACGCGGAAGTTGCTCCGCGATCGGGCCGGCGACGTCGACGCCTTCACCGCGCTCAATCGCTACTATGCCGACTACATGATCGAGTACATGGACATCGATCCGCAGCGGGTGCATGTCATCCCGCACGGCTTGAAGCTCGACGGCCATACGCATCGCCCGCCGCACGTTTCCGGTGCGCCGCTCACGATCGGCTACTTCGCGCGCATCTGCCCTGAGAAGGGGCTGCATCTCTTGGTCGAAGCGTTTCGTTTGTTGAACGAGAAAGAAGATCTGCCGCCGCTGCACTTGCGCGCGGCCGGGTATCTCGGCGCAGCCGATCGACCGTATCTCGACCGCCTCCGTGCGCAGCTCGCCGTATGGGGCTTGGCCGACAAATTCGATTACGCCGGCGAACCCGACCGTGAGGGAAAGATCAAGATCTTGCATTCGTTCGACGTGATGAGCGTGCCGGCCGTGTATCGCGAAAGCAAAGGACTGTCGATCATCGAAGCGATGGCGAACGGCGTGCCGGTCGTGCAGCCGGCGCATGGCTCGTATCCCGAGATGGTAAACGATACGGGCGGTGGCGTGTTGTTCGAGCCGGAGAACATCGCGGATCTCACGATGAAACTCGAAACGCTCATCCGCCGGCCGCAACTGCGCGAAGATCTCGGCCGGCGCGGGCATGCCGCCGTTCACGACCGTTACATCGATCGCCGGATGGCCGAGCAGACCGTCGCGCTTTATCGTAGCATGATCGACATTCACGCGCGGCGTAAGTCGGAAACCCAAGGGCCCGTCATCTCATCCGATCGGACGATTTCATGAACGACTATATCCGCGGAGCGGACGAAGGCCGAGCCGAGCCCGACCGCATTCAACGGCGCGTCGAGTTTCGCGACACCGATGCGGCCGGCATCGCCCACTTCTCGACCTACTTCAACTACATGGAAGAGGCCGAGCATACGTTCCTTCGCCGCCGCGGGCTGAGCGTCTTCATGCGCGACGCCGAAGGGGCGATCAGCTGGCCGCGCGTCGCCGCGAAGTGCGACTATTCGAGCGCCGTGAAGTTCGAAGACGTCGTCACGATCGAAGTGACGCTCGCCCGCATCGGCGCGAAAAGCGTGACCTTCTTGTTCCACTTCCTCAACCACGGACGCGAAGTGGCGAAGGGAGAAATCACGGCCGTCTGTTGCCGCATCGAGCCCGACCAGCCGCCGAAGGGGATCGCGATTCCGGCGGAGATCCGCGCAAAGCTGACGAGTCACCCGAAGAAGTAAACGAGATAGGAAGGTAAAAGTAAAAATGCAAAATGTAAAACGAAGAGAGAAAACTCGTCCGTCGTTTTGCCTTTTGCATTCTCACTTTTGACTTTCCTCATGCTTTCCTATCTCGAAGACATCACGCTCCGGCTAGCGCAGGGGATCGATCGCTTGCCCGAAGCGACGCGCGCGCGGCATGCCGAGTTTCTCAAGTCGCAGCAGCGCCCCGACGGCGGCTTCGCCGGTCGTGAAGGAGCGAGCGATTTGTACTACACCGGCTTCGCGCTCCGCGGGCTCGCGATGACCGGCGAGCTGCACGGCCCGATCGCCGAGCGTGCCGCGGAGTTTCTCAAGACCCGGCTCAGCGGCTCGGCGCCGATCGTCGACTTTCTGTCGCTCGTCTACGGCGGCATGCTCTTGGAAATGTCGGCCGAAATCGATGTTTTCGCCGCCGTGCATCCGGATTGGCGCGCGCAAGTCTCCGCGGCGGTCGAGCGGTTTCGTCGGGCCGACGGCGGCTATGCGAAGACCGACGAAGGGCAATCGTCGAGCACGTACCACACGTTTCTCGTCGTCATCTGCAACCAGTTGATCGGCCGGCCGATCGTCGAGCCTGCGCGGATCGTCGAGTTCGTTCGTTCGCGCCGTCGCTCCGACGGCGGCTTCGTCGAAATCGGCCCGATGACGAAGAGCGGCACGAACCCGTCGGCAGCCGCGGCCGCGCTGTTGCGCATTCTCGACGGCTACGACGACCCGACCCGCACGGCTCTGGCCGACTTTTTGCTCGACGCACAGACCGACGACGGGGGCTTCCGCGCCAACACCCGCATTCCGGTCGCCGACGTCTTAAGCACGTTCACCGCGACCCTTACGCTCGCCGATCTCGGCCTGCTCGGCGCGATCGAAGTCGACGCGGCGCGCGAGTACGTCCGTTCGATGGAGCTCCCCGGCGGCGGCTTCCTCGGCGGAGTCTGGGACTCGGCGACCGACGTCGAGTACACGTTCTACGGCCTCGGCGCAACGGCGCTCCTCTCTCTCACCTAATCGCCCATCGCCTAACCGTTCTCTATCCATCGCTTGCGGTTTCGCGACCGCCGCGCTTCGGCCCAACCGACTACGATCCCCCCAGCGGCTCATCCTCGACGCTCCGATCATCGGCCGGCCGCGCGTCGTCGTCTTTGCCCGCAGCGGCAGGCTCTTCCGTGGCGATGAAGCGATAGCCGGCCCCACGCACGCTCAAGAAATGGCGCGGCGCAGCCGGGTCGCGCTCGAAATATTTTCGGAGTCGGACGATGAAGTTGTCGACGGTGCGCGTCGTCAGGGTCGCCGGTTGGTCCCACACGGCGGTCAGCAGTTCCGAGCGCGAAACCACTTTCCCTTCGTGTTCGATGAAGTACCGGAGCAGCTTGATGTCCATCGCGGTGAGGCGGATCGGCTTCGCGTCGACCCAGACCTCGAACGTCGTGAAGTTGATCTTCGCCTGCCCGAACTCGTAGACGTCGAGGTCTCCCTTGCGGAGCGAAGCGGGGGTGAATCGCGAACTCCGCGCCAGCAAGTTGCGCACGCGGCTGATCAGCTCGTCCAGGTCGAACGGCTTCTGCAAATACTGATCGGCTCCGACGTCGAACCCGCGGATCCGATCTTCCGCCAACGTCCGCGCGCTGACGATCAGCACCGGCATGTCGTAGCCTTGCTCGCGGATCGATTCGCAAAAGGCGTAGCCGCTCATGCCGGGCAGCATCAAGTCGAGCACGATCAAGTCGAACCCGAGCGGCCGGTCGTCGAGCAGCTTCAGCGCCGCCGGCGCATCTCCGACCGCCGCGACTTCGTATCCCTCGGCTTCGAGGTTGTAACGAATTCCGAGCCGCAAATGCTCTTCGTCTTCGACGATCAGGATTTGCTTGAGAGATGCGATGGACACGGCCGTGGTAGATGGGATTCTCGAAATCGCCGGCGCCGACAATTCGCGCCGACCCATTATATCGCGCTTCGAGAACTACACACTGCCCGCCTTCGAGCCTTCGCGCACCGCGGTCGTCTCTTCGACGCCCCGGCCCGGCAACTCCACCTCGAACACGGTTCCGGCTCGGGAACCCCGCCCGTAAACGGCGATTTTTCCCTTGAGCCGCTTAACGAGCGTTCGGACGATGAACAGTCCGAGGCCGGTGCCGGTCTTCGAGCGTTCGAGCTCGCTGCCGAGTCGGAAGAAGCGGCGGAAGATCTTGCTCCGAAACTGCAAGGGAATCCCCGGGCCGTTGTCGGCGACGCGCACGATCACATGCCCGCGGCCGTCGGGCCAGGCGTCGACTTCGACCTGCGGCGGCGTGCCGGCATACTTCACGGCGTTGTCGATCAGGTTGCGGAAGATCATCTCGACGTCGATGGCCCGCGCGCGCACGATCGCCGGCCGCAGATCGAGCGCGATCGCTTCGGGCGGCGCATGATGCCGACGACACGCGATCGCCGCGCTGTTGGCGAGCATCTCCGCGAGGTCGACGTCGACCAACTCGCCGCTTTCGGTTTTCGCATGGTCGAGCTTCGCGGCATCGAGCATGTGGTTAATGAGCGTGTCGAGCCGTTCGAGGTCGTCGAGCATGAAGCGATGGAAATCGGCGCTCTGTTGCTCGCTCAGTTGCCGCCGGCTGAGTGTCTGTAGGCAAAGCTTGAGCGACGCCAGCGGCGACTTCAGTTCGTGCGTCACGCTGTCGATGAAGTTCGACTGCCGCTGGTTGAGGTTGATCTCTTTGATCGAGATGATGAGATACAGCACGACGCCGACGAGCACGAGCCCGAGAAACGTGGCACCGACGGCGAGGATCGCCCACCAATAGGTGTCGACTTTCGCCGCGACCATTGCCGCGAAGACCCATCCGATGAAGAGCGCGACGATCAGCAAGATCATCACGACGCCGAGCGTAATCGGCCAGCCGAGCGAACGACGTGGAAACATAAAGGTCGCCGACCGCGTGTTACTCGGAACTCGAAGCGGAACTGCCGGCCGTCGGCTTTCCGGCACCGATGCAAAATAAGTGCCCGACCGTGCGGAGAAACAACCGTCCTTCGTTCACGGCCGGCGACGCGAAGCAATCTTCACGCAGATCGTTGGTTGCGACGGTTTCGAACTTCGGGCCCGGTCGCACGACCGTCGTCGTGCCCCGATCGGACGTGAAGTAAACCAAACCGGCGGCCGTGATGAGCGACGCGCTATGGCCCGGGCCGAGCCGCTCTTTCCACATCCGTTCTCCGTCGGCGCAGCGGAAGCAGCTCGCGATGCCGTTGTCGGCGACGACGAGCAAGTATTCGCCGCAGACGATCGGCGACGGCACGTACGCACAGTTCTCTTTCGTCCGCCAAGCGATGTGCGTGTCGGTCACGTTTCCTTTACCGTCAGGCTTGATCGCGAGAATGTGTCGATCCGGAAAGCCGCAGGTCATGAACAAGAACTTCCCGTCGTCGACCATCGAGGCGACGAACTGCTCGGTCGGGCCGTCGATGTTCCAGATGCGCTTGCCGGTGCGCGGCTCGTAGCTGCACACGCTCTTGCTGCCCGAGAGGATCAACTGCGGTTGGCCGCCGAACGTGCGAACGATCGGCGTGCAATAGCTGCGGGTCTTATGCTCGCGGGCTACCTTCCACACTTCGCTGCCGTCGGCTTGCTTAAGCGCGACGAGATAAGAGTTGCCGTCGTGGTCGCCGTTGACGATCACCAAGTCTTCGAACAACACGGGCGAACTACAGAACCCATGCTGGCTGGAGAACTCGCCGGGCCGCGCGGTCCACAATTTCTTGCCGCCGAAGTCGTAAGCGGCGACGACCATCCGGCCGTGGTTCTTCTTCTCGTCCTCGCTGTCGCTTTCGAGGAACGTGACGTAGACGGTTTTGCCGTCGGTCGCCGGGGTGCCCGAGGCGAAGCTGTTGAGCGTATGTTTCTTTTCGAGCGGCGCGGTGCAGACCGTTTGCCGCCAAAGTTCTTTGCCGGTTTTCTTGTCGAGGCAGAGGAGCAGGCGATCGGTCGGGGTCTTGCCGTCTCCCTTGTCGACGAGGCAGGTGGTGACGAACAGCTTCTCGTCCCAAATGATGGGCGACGAATGGCCGATGCCCGGCAACGGGATCTTCCAGGCCGTGTTTTCGGTGTCGCTCCAGGTGGTCGGCAGTTTGGCATCGGTGCTGGTGCCATCGCCGCGCGGGCCACGCCAACAGGGCCAGTTCTCGGCCGAGGCGGAAGTCGACAGAAGGAGCGAAAACAAGATCGCAGCGAAAGAAATCGGTCGCGACATAGGGCGATTCTCAAGTGTGAGAATGGAGGGCTGCTAGGCAGGAAATTCCATTCTAGCAGACACAGAACCAAGGCGAGGGTCAATACTCCGTTCAATCGACCCTGTTCCATCGACCTTATTCAATAAACGTCTGTTCAATAGCCCCGGATGCATATCCGGGGACCATACCGCTGTGTAGCTAAGAATGTTCCGCGCCGGACGGCACGTGGAACGTGCCTGCTACTTTCGGAGAGTGTAGAATCCCGGGATTCCGCTCGCCCCCCTCATCGCATCCGCACACCCCTTTGGGAAGCCTGCCCATGTCGCGTCTATTTCGTTGGTCCCTCTTGTCGCTCTTGAGCTGCGTCGTGGCCGGTTCTGCTGCGGCCCGCGCCGCCGAGCCGTTGCCGCCGCCGAACTACGATGAGACGCTGGCCGGCGGCAAGGACTTGCCCGATCCGCTCACTTGCGTCGACGGCACGAAGGTGAAAGACGCCGACGCGTGGCGGATGAAGCGGCGGCCGGAATTGCTCAACTTGTTTCGCGCGGAGATGCACGGCCACAGCCCGGCCCGACCGAAGGAGATGAAGTTCGAGGAGACGAGCTTCGACGACCGCGCTCTGAACGGGCTTGCGACGCGCAAAGAGATCACGATCCGCATCGCGCCGGATGCCCCACCGCTTCGGTTGCTCTTGTACGTGCCGAATCGGCCGAATGCGCTGCCGAGTGCGCGGCCGGTGTTGCTCGGCGTCAACTTCGACGGCAACCACACGATCGACGCCGATCCCGGCATCACGATCGTCGATCAATGGGTCATGCCGCGCGGTGCCGCGAGCGAAACGCTCGAGCACCCGGCCGAGTCGACGCGCGGCTCGGCGGCGAGTCGCTGGCAAGTCCCGCTGGCGCTGAAGCGAGGCTATGCCGTAGCGACGATCTCGCGGGCCGATGTCGAACCCGATTATGCGACCGGCTGGAAGCACGGCATTCGCGGCTACTACTTAAAAAAATCGGGCCGGGCGGAGTTTCTCGCCGACGATTGGGGAGCGGTCGCCGCTTGGGCCTGGTCGTTGAGCCGCGCGCTCGACTACTTGGAGACCGACACCTTGGTCGACGCGAAGCGCGTGCTCGTACACGGCCATTCGCGGCTCGGCAAAGCTTCCGTTTGGGCCGGGGCCGAAGACGAGCGCTTCGCCGCCGTCGTGGTGAACAACTCCGGCGAAGGAGGGGCTGCGCTCGCACGCCGGAACATCGGCGAGACGACGTACGTGATCAACAATCGGTTCCCGCATTGGTTCTGCGGCAACTACAAGAAATACAGCGGTCACACCGAGAAGTTGCCGTTCGACGCGCACACGCTCGTCGCGATGTCGGCCCCGCGCCCGATCTATATCGCCAGCGCGGTCGAAGACACCTGGGCCGATCCGCGCGGCGAGTATCTCGCGGCGAAGTACGCCGAGCCGGTGTATGCGTTGTTCGCCAAGCCGGGCCTTGGGGTCGACGCGATGCCCGGCGTCGACCAGCCGGTAGGCGATTTCATCGCCTACCACATTCGAACAGGCAAGCACGACGTAACCGAGTACGACTGGCAGCAGTATCTCAAGTTCGCCGATCGGCACTTCGGGAAGTAAGCGCCCGTTCCGGAAGCTTCGCGTTACGGAAACGCCTTCTTACCGAAGCGTAGAAACTCGGTGCTCACCGGCACCGTGACTTCCTTGCCGCTTGCGCTCGTAAACTTCGCGCTCTGCGGCGTGAAGTCGACATGGTCGACGATGTCGAACCCGGCCGGGACGCGCACGGCCCCTTGAATGTAGTTGATCGTGGTCGCCCGCTCCCCTTGGAACGTGATCGCGGTCTTCACGCCGGCTTTCGTCAGGAGGTTGTCGCCGGCCGAAGCGGCTAGTCCGTCGGCGAAGTAGGCGCAGGCGTCTTCCAGGCCGAGGCAATTGTTGCGGCCGAGCCAAGGAGAGCCGTGGCGTCCGCCGTTCTCCATCCAGAAGAGAGTCGTCGGCAACACCTTCGGGTCTTTCAGCGCGAACCACAACGAGCCGGCTTCCGTGTCGACCGCGGCGACCCAGGCCGGCGTTTCGTCGCCGGCGGCGGGTTCTTTATTCACGACGCACAACAGATCGGCGAACCCTTTGCGCGCCGGGAAACTCGTGCAATCGGCCGGGGGTGCGCCGGCGGCGAGTTGCGGCACTTGCTTCAAGTCGGTGAACTTCGCGCCGATCGCGAGCGCTTGGTATTCCTTCTTCGCCGGGTCGCTGAATTGGGTCGGGTTCGTCAGCCCGAAACGAAGCGGACTCGTCGACACGCGTACGGCCCCTTCCTTCTCCGGCAGGGCGAGGGTCGCATGGTGGGCGACCGGCGCGGGACCGACGAAGCCCGTTACGACATGCGACGAATAGACGACGGGCTGCCCCTCGACGAGCCAGAGCACCTTCACGACCTTGCCCGACCGGACCTTCGGCTCGAGCGAGAGTCGGAGCTCGTTGATGTTCCCTTCCTTCTCTTGGGCGTCGAGCGTCCAATCGGCGTTCGCGGTTTCGCCGTGCGGCGGGTGTTGCTCGCCGTTGAATGCTTCGCCGTTGCCGCCGAACGGAAGGCAGAAGAAGTCGCCGCGCAAGACGCGCAGAATCGCCGGCTCGATCTTGAGCCCTTCGGTTTGCCAAGGGCTCACATGATAGGGGTTGATCGGCTTGTCGGTGCCGCGGGCGAACGTCGCCGTCAGATGGCCGCCGGTCTTCGTCACCGCGACTTCGACCTCGGCATTGCTCAGAATGTAAGAGGCCTGAGCATGTCGCTCTGCGAGCGGCTTGGCATTCGACGGCTTCGCGTTATCGGCGGCGAAAGCCGGCAGCGAGAGGTTGAGCGTAAGGGCGAGCGTGAGCAACGTGCGGCGCATGACGGAGTGCTCCTGAAAGAACCGGCGGGGCGCAAGAGAGTTTGCGCGTGTCAGTTTAATTCGGGAGAATGCGCGATGCCGGCCCTCGGCGAGGTTAAATCGGCGCGAGGTGTTGCGCGTTCGCGAAATCGCAAGCGGCGCATGGCACGGCTGGGCGACGCTTGGCGGGCAGGAGGAGCCGGCTAGGAAATTGCCGGCGACTAGACCGTGATCTTGCCGATCTTCACGACCGAGTGGATTTGGCGATGGCCGGTGCGGCGCTTCGAGTTCTTGCGCTTACGGAACTTTTGCACCGTCAGCTTCGGGCCTTGCTCGACGCTGACGATTTCCGCTTCGACCGAAGCTCCGGCGAGAACCGGCTGGCCGATCTTCACCGTCGTGCCGTCGCTCGACGCCAACACGCGATCAAACGTGAGCTTATCGCCCGATTGTGCGTCGACCCGAAAGTCGATCGTCACTTCTTGGCCTTCACGAACTTTGTATTGCTTACCGCCGTCGACGATGATCGCGTACATAATCTCTAACCCGACTACTTTGAGAGAATCTGACTTACGGAAACCTATAAAGCTACCAAACGAAGGTTGCGCGGTCGAGGGGGATGCGGAGCGGATCCTGGTCGAAACCGGGGCGCCCCTCATCCGGCCTTACGGCCACCTTCTCCCGCTGGGGAGAAGGGTTCATGCCGGCTTCCGCTCGGGGCTGTTTCCAACCCCGAGCGGCTGCGGAAAAGATCGGCTTAATCGAGCGTAAACTTGACTTCGCGGGCATTCGCGTCGAAACACTGGAAAGCCATGTGATCCGGCGCAACTCCTTCGCGTCCAAACACTTGCACCACGAGCGAGGCTTGATCTTCCAACGCCGCCAGCTCGCGCCGCTTCCGGTTGTTGAGATAGTTCGCCACGTCGTCGGAAACCGTAACCGAAATCCGTGTGACCCCTTCCTCTTGCGAGGCGAGCATCAACGCGCGAATCACCTCGATCGACACGCTCTCCGAGGTCTTCACGAAGCCCGTGCCGGCGCAGTTCGGGCAGTTATCGAACACGCTCTTCTTGATGCTTGGGCGAATCCGTTGGCGGGTCATCTCGATGAGCCCGAACGGGCTCGTACGGAGAATCTTCGTGCGAGCGCGGTCTCGTTCGACCGCATCGCGCAGTGCTCGCTCGACCCCGCGACGATGCCGTTCCTTGCGCATGTCGATGAAGTCGTTGACGATCACGCCGCCGAGATCGCGGAGACGAATCTGCCGCGCGATCTCGCGCGCGGCCAGTAGGTTCATCTGGTAGGCGGTCTCTTCGGCGTTGTCGTCGGTGCGGAAGTTACCGCTGTTGACGTCGATCGCAACGAGAGCTTCGGTCTGATCGATGACGATGCTCCCCCCTTGCTTGAGCGGCACCTTGCGCTGGTGGATGCGCGTGATTTCGTCGTCGAGCGCATACTTGTGGAAGAGCGGCTCGCGCCCTTCGTAGAGATGCAGTCGGGTGACGTAGCGCGGCATGACGATCTGCAAGAATTCCTTGGCCCGCTCGAAGGCAGTCGATTCGTCGATGTGGATCGCGTCGACTTCGGCGGTGAAGATGTCGCGAATCGTGCGAATGACGATGTCGCTCTCTTCGTAGATGCAGCAAGGAGCGGTCTCCTTCTTCATTCGTCGCACGATCACCTTCCACAAGCGGAGCAGGTAGGCGAGATCGCGCGAGATTTCGCGCTTCGAGCGATCGACGCCGGCCGTGCGCACGATGAAGCCGAGCCCCTTCGGTGGGTTGAGCTCGATCATGATGTCGCGGAGCGTGCGGCGAGCTTGATCGTCTTCGATCTTGCGCGAGACGCCGACCCGACCGAGCGCGGGCATCAACACCACGTAACGGCCCGGAATGCTGATGTAGGTCGACAGGGTCGGGCCTTTGGTGCCGATCCCTTCTTTGATGACCTGCACGAGCACTTCGTCGCCGCGGCGCAGAATGTCTTGAATCGGCGGCTTCACGCGCGGACGAGCACCCGGACGCGGACCGCGCGGGCCCCCTCGCTTGCGGGCCGCGGGAGCGGCTCCGACGGCGGCACCGTTGCCTGCGCCGGCTTCCCCTTCGGCCGCGTCATCCGGACCGGCGGCGACGTCGTCGAGATCGTCGTCGTCGTCGGCCATGTCGAAGCGGCGCAGGTCGGGATCGTCGATCGGCTTCGTCGGGTCGAGGCCCCCTTGGCGATAGTATTGCGGCTCGACGTCGCTGATGTGCAAGAACCCGTTGCGGCCGACGCCGAAGTCGACGAACGCCGCTTGGATGCTCGGCTCGAGGTTGACGATCTTTCCTTTGTAGATATTGCCGACGAAATTATTTTGGCTGGAGCGCTCGATGTAGAGCTCTTCGAGCACGCCGTCTTCGACGATCGCGATTCGGCATTCTTCCGATTGCGAAACGTTGATCAGCATTTCCTGTTTCATGTGGCGAACTTTCCATGTCGGCTAGGTGGCGAGTACGCAGCGGTTGCGCGAGGCACGCGTTCAGCGAATGAACCGAGAAGTGCCGGCGGGTCCGGAGGCGAATGCAAGTCGTGAGTCGCGTGGGTTTCATCCGACGACCTCCACGCGGGTGCGCACGAGGCGCGAGCCGCTGTGTTCGAGGTCGGACAAGCCGAGCGACGTCAAGAGATCGCGCGGGCGAACGGCTCCGGCTTCTCCGAGTTTCAGGCGCATCCGAAGCACCCCGTCGACCAACTCCAACTCCTGCACCGAAGCGGGAAACCGCTCGGCTGCGGAGAGAAGTTCGTCGGCGGTTGCAGCGACGTCCGACAGGGCGGCGGCGCTCGATGCTTCGTCGTGCGCAAGTTGCGCAGCGGACGAAGCGAAGAACGAGGCCGCTTCGGGCGAGGGTGCGGTGTCCGATGTCGATTCCTGGGCTGGGTCGTGCGGCACCGGCTCGATAGCCGGCAGGGCCGTGCGACGCCAACGCTCGATCCGCGCACCGACGTCCGCTAGGGAAGCGTCGGGCAAACGAATCTCATACTCGGCGGCGGCCGGTTGGGAAAACCGTGCTCCCGCGGGCATCCGTTCGACCGAGACGACCGAGAGACCGATCGGGGCTTGCGCTTGCAGCGCGGCCGCGATCGCGTCGGGTTCTCGATCGTGCTCGAGTTCGAGCTCGACGACTTCGTCGAGCCCGCAAATTCCGACCGCCAGCGCCGACGGATAGTTCATCCGGGGCCGTTTGTGGAAGCCTTCGGAATGCGCCGGCCGAACGTCGGCCCTGCGCAACCAGCGCTCCCACGCGCGCAGCAGGTCGTGATGACCCAGCAGGCGAAGGTCGTGCTCTTTGCGAAAACGAATGCGTACTCTAGTGCGAACCATGAGGTGGTTCCGTCGCCGACGCCGCCGATGGCGCCGACGAAATAAAATCAAACGAAAAAATCAAACGTAAACAAACCGTGATTCGTGGATGGAAGCGGTCGCGAAGTCGGGGTCTCGTCGATGTCGTGGGCTTCCGTGTCATTGTCCGAACTTAAAACGTTATTTAGTCGATCGTCGTGTCAAACGTCTCGTCTCGTCGGCAAGGAATCCAGCAGTAGCCAAATCGGTAGTAGAAAATCTTGCTGTGCGAGCTTTCTTCCGTAAAACTTCTCGAAACGTTCACTCAACTTTGCATCCTCACCGGCATATATGTCGTAGAGGCACGCTTCGTCGGCCATAAAATAGGGGCGATCCTCGTTATCGAACATCCGGTCAAGAAAGTCCGTGAGTTCTTTCTTTCGTTTATCCAACTCGTTTTGGTCGCCAAAACTAAATGCCGAATCCATGACGTCGCCCTTTACCGGTCGTCTACCGTTTCCGGCAGCGCCTTCTTCAATTCCTCCTTTAGGAAGTTGCGAATGTTGCGAGCGTCTTCCATCGTCAAAGCGCGGGCCGAGACCGCTCGGCATTGCTCGATGGTGACGTTGCGAATGATGCGTCGAATTTCATAAACGGCGCTCGGCGGAACGCTCAGGCTTCTGAGCCCAAGGCCGAGCAGCAGCATGGTGTACGTCGGGCTTCCGCTCATCTGCCCGCACAAGCTCACCGGCACGTTGCCCGGTTCGGCGGCGCGGAGCGTGCGATCGATCAGGCGGAGCAAAGCGGGATCGGCCGAGCTGTATAAGTCGGCGACGTCTTTGTTGCCCCGGTCGACGGCGAGCGTGTATTGAATCAGATCGTTCGTGCCGATCGAGAGGAAGTCGACCTCGTCGACGAACTGATCGAGCATGATCACGGCCGAAGGGACTTCGACCATCATGCCGAGCGGCACGTCTTTGCGAAACGGCACGCCGCTTTCGACGAGATCTTCGATCACATCGGCTAAGATCATCTTCGCTTGGCGGAACTCACGCAGTACGCAGATGAGCGGCAGCATGATGCTGACTTCGCCGAGCGCGCCGGCCCGCAAGATCGCGCGGAGCTGCGTCTTGAAGAGCGGCACGTTGCGCAGCGATAGGCGAATGCTGCGCAGGCCGAGCGGGTTCGAGTCGTCGCCGGCTTCTTCCGAGGTTTTGTTGCCGAAGAGTTTGTCGGCCCCCAGGTCGAGCGTGCGGATGACGACCGGCTTCCCCTGCATCGCGCGCACGACTTCGGCATAGGCTTCGTAGTGGGCTTCTTCATCCGGCACCGAGCCGCTGCCGAGATAGAGAAACTCGGTGCGGTAGAGCCCGATGCCGTCGACGCCGCGCTCCAAACAGTGAGGCGCTTCCGAGGGGAACTCGATGTTGCCGAGCAGTTGAATGCGCTGGCCGCAGAGGGTTTCGGTGGCGAGGTCGCGAAGGCGTTCGAGCCGCGCGTGGCGCGACCGATCTTGCTCCATCTCGACCTTATAGCGGGCGATCGTCTCTTCGTCGGGCTGCAGGATCACGAGCCCTGCGTTGCCGTCGACGATCACGAGGTCGCCGCTGGCGACTTCGTTCAGGAAAGGCCCGGTGCCGACGACTGCGGGAATCTCCATCCCTTCGGCGACGATCGCGGTATGGCTCGCCGCGCCGCCGATCTCGGTGACGAAGCCGAGGACGAAGCTCCGGTCGAGGCCGGCCGTTTCGCTCGGCGTCAGGTTGTGCGCGAGTACGAGCACCGGTGCCGTGAGGTTCGTGAACTCGGCCCGAGGCTTGCCGAGCAAGGTCTGCAAGAGTCGCCGTTCGATGTCGACGATGTCGTTCGAGCGCTCGGCCAGGAAGTTGCTATCGACCGAGCGCAACACCTTAGCGTAACGGCGCAAGACCCGACTGACGGCATACTCGGGCGAGTAGTTGCGCGTGCGGATCGATTCTTCGAGTTCCGTCCATAGGCCCGGATCGCCGAGCATCAGCAGATGCGCTTCGAAGATCGAGGCGTACTGTTGGCCGAGCTCCGAGGCGACGGCGTCGCGGTTGCGCTCCGTTTGGCTGCGCGTTTCGGCGAAGGCGCGCGTCAGACGTTCGAGCTCGGCGTCGACCGTTTCGCGCGCAATGAAGCGGCGAGAGATGCGAAATCCCTCGTTGTCTATGACAAACGCTTCCCCGATGGCGACACCGGGTGAAACGGCGATGCCCGACAGCTTCTGCATCCGCTTCCTTCGCAACGAACGCGGCGGGAGAAGCGGCAAGCCCTCGCTAAGGGGCTCACGGTATCTCGACCGCTCGGCTTCCGCGGCAGGTCTTGCTCGACCGGCCGCGGAACGACGTTCGTTTTGGGTTGGTTGTGTCTGGTTGTTTTCGCTGCGAGTCTCGTTGCGGCCGGCTACCGTAGCCACGGCTGTCGCAACGAGCCTCCGAACCTGTTTCGCTAACTGTTTTTTCGCTGACTTTTGTTTCGTCTTCTGTTTGCGGCGCGCGAGCTTACGTTGCGGCTATTCCATCTCTTCGGCGTCGACGTAACCATCGAGAAATTCGATCAGGGCCGTGAGCGCTTGCTCGGCATCCTCGCCGCTCGCTTCGATCACCACGACATCGCCGCATTTCGCGCTCAACGACAAGAGCGAGAGCATGCTCCGGCCGTCGCAGCGGGCCGATTCCTTCACCACCTCGATCTTCGCTTGGTAACGCTGGCATAGTTTGACGAAGCCCATCCACGGGCGGAGATGCAGCCCGTTGACGAGCTTCACCGTAAAACTACGTGAGACGACGGGAGATCCGCTCATCCTACGACACGAACTGGTTGCTGTCCGAGTCGTCCAGCAGATGCAGGATTTCGTCGGACGTTTTGGCTTGTTTCAGGAACTTGCAGAATGAATCGTCGCGCAGCTGACGCGAGACGTTTTCGAGGGCGCGCAAGTGGTCGCCGGGGCGATCGGGAGGCGAGATCAGCATGAAAAAGAGGTAGACTTTCTCACCGTCGAGGCTGTCGAAATCGACCCCTTCATGGCTCACCGCAACCGCACCGACGAGTTGTTTCACGCTCGCATGCTTCGTGTGAGGAACCGCCACGCCCCGGCCGATGCCGGTGCTGCCGAGTTCTTCACGTTTGAGAATCGCCTTGACGATTCCTTCTTGCTCCGCCGGGACGATCTTACCCGCGTCGAGCAACGATTGGACTAAGGCGCGGATCACGCCTTCTTTCGTGTGAGCGCTGAGGTCGGCTTTGACCGCCTTTCGCTCCACGAAGTCGGAGAACTTCATTCCAAACTCCTAATGGTCAGATTCGCACTCGCGACGAAGCACCGACGGAAGGACGATTCCATCGGCGGGGAGGTCGTGGCGGTGCGAGGCTTCTTTAGATGATGTCCATGGCGCGGGCCGTTGCCCGGCCGATGGTGTGTTACTCTGCGTCCGCGCCGGCGTCGGCCGCTTGCTGGCGTAGGCCCGGACCGCGATGTTCTTGAACCTTCTCTTTGTACTTCCGCAGTTGCTGTTCGATCTTGTGGATCACGCCGTCGACGGCCGCCATGAGATCCGCCGCTTCTTCTTTGGCGACGAAGTCGTGTTTGTGTTCGGTGTCGACGCGCAACTCTACGTGGGTATTGTCTTTATGCTCTAGGTCGACCGTGAGCTCGATTTCCATAACGCGGTCGAAAAGCCGGACTACCTTCTCCAGCTTGGCGTGTAATTTTTCCTGGGTGGCTTCGCTCAAATGGCCGTGGCGTGTCGAGATCTTGGTCTGCACCGTGATGCGCTTTCTCTGAAGACGAAGAACGGAAAATTCTTTTGATGACGAAAATTAGATCGAGCTGGATCGAAGCTTACGGGTCGGGCGGTCGTGCGAGGGCGTAACGATCCAAACCAACAACTTATCGCAAGTCGCTCATTCTAATAAGCCCTCTTCCGACCCACAACGCGGGCCGCAGCCCGACGGCAGCCCCGCAGCTAACGAACCCTCTCATAGCCAACTATAGCTTATGAAACGACTTAAGTGACCTTCCGAGGCGAGCGGGGGCAGTGATGCCCCCGTTTGGCCCGCCTAGCGATATCAACGGGGGCCTGACGGCACCCCGCTCGCCTCGGAGCTTTCTCAGAGCACACAGGCGCTATCTTGGCGGCAGAGTCGCCAAC
>JAIOPP010000135.1 GCA_021413845.1 Planctomycetia bacterium
CCTGGCCGGGTAACATTCGTCAACTGATCAACGTCGTCGAACGGGCGAAGATTCTAGCCGACGACTACGAAGTCTTGCTGGAAGACCTCCCTGGAGAAGTGACGACGCCGGGGAACCGCGAAACCGAGATTCCGTCGCTCGCTCAAATCGGTCCGGCGCTCACGCACGATCTGACGGCGGTCCAACGGACACATATCGTCGAAGTCTTGAATCGCGAACGGGGCAACAAAGCCCGTTCGGCCCGAGCGCTGGGCGTGAACCGGCGGACACTCTATCGGCTGATTGAAAAGCACGGCCTCGATTCGGCCGACTTTTCCGACGGCGGGTACGGCGCCTGACGACGCGCCGCAGCCACGACCGACCGCACGGTCGATTCGCTCTCAGGCGAAGAGCTTAGGCCGAGAGCCGGCGGAGATCTGCCGGCGTGAGCGAACCGATCGCCCAGACGTCGGCGGGGGAAATGTTACTCGTGATTTGCGCAACGAGGTCCCTCAGACCCTGAGCAGCCAGTTGAGCCCGTCGACTCCGTTCTTCGGAACCCCACGAATCACGGATGCGACAAGCACGGCGAGCGATCTTGAGCGGTTTGCGAACCAGTTCGGCGGTCGACATCGGAACTTCCTTCCATCAAGGGTGGCAACGGAAATCAGGTCGACCCATCCATTAGCAAATGCGATGCCGAAAACGCGCCCGCTTGCACAGCGCTTTCTTGCGCTCGTTTTTCCGATGACTTTCGGCGTCGCGCGGTTGTTGCGGAAACCTTCTCCGCCGGGGAGTGGACCGTGCGAAAACGCACGGGGCGGAATCGATCACGCGGCACATGTGCACATCGGCACACATGCGGCACATCTTACGCTAGAGAATTTTCTCCGGCGGGACCTCAGTTCGTTCGATAAAGGAGAGGGTTCGACCCTTTCTCGATGCGGTCCCTCGCTGAGTCCTTCAATCGGCATGTCGAATGCAATGATGCGTCGGCTTCGATCCGCATCGCCGCGCGCCGGAGCAATCTTCGCGCCCGATCGACAGGTCGAATTCCGCCGCCAAGCGACCTCTTGCAGACCCAGGTCTTCGACATGGCCGATCCCTCCCCGTCGCTTTTCCTCGAGCTGCTAACGGCGTTTAAGCTGCCTGCGTTGCAGGAATCCCAAGACATCGTGTACGGGCTTTGGCCCGACTTGTCATTGGCATTCACCAACGCCGCCTGGACGAAGTTCGCTGCGAACAATGGAGGCGAGCCCATTGTTTCGGAACAATGGCGACTGGGGCGAAATATCCTCGACGCGATCCCGCAACCACTGAAGGCGTTCTACGAGTCGCACTATCGCAACTGTCTAAGCTTGGAGCGCCCCTGGGAGCACATCTACGAGTGTTCTACTCCCGACGCGCTACGGATGTTTCATATGACGGCCCTACCGGTCGGCCGTAACGAAGGGATTCTCGTTATCAACTCCTTGCGGATCGAGACGCCGATGGATCGCGAAGCGGCCGAACCGCTGGAGACGACGTATCGCAATCGACACGGCATGCTGATCCAATGCGCACATTGTCGACGATTTCGACGTGCCGCCGTCGCAACGACATGGGATTGGGTGAGAGATTGGGTACGAAGTCCGCGAGAAAACGTCAGTCACGGAATCTGCGAACCTTGCCTCGGCTTCTACTACCGGTCGTACATCGACGGTCGATATATTCCGAAGCCGATCTCGACTATCTAGCGAGGTCGACTCATCGGGATGTCGGTCTTCCGTGCGGACGAAAGCTAACGCGGCCGATCTCACGAGGCGCTGTCTCTTTTCTCTTGAGCGCGAGGACGTTCCGTGAAGGCGATGGTAATCGATCGATCGCGGCAGCCGTTGCGATGGGCGGAGCTGGAGAAGCCGGTCCCGGAGGCGGGACAAGTCTTGCTCCGCGTCCGTGCCTGCGGAGTGTGTCGCACGGATTTGCACGTCGTCGACGGAGAGCTTCCTCATCCCACCTTGCCGCTGATTCCCGGGCACGAGATCGTCGGCATCGTGGAAGCGCTGGGGGCCGATGTGACGGGGATCTCCGTCGGAGCGAGGATGGGCGTACCCTGGCTGGGTTCGACTTGCGGCCATTGTCGCTATTGTCTGGCCGAGCAGGAAAATCTTTGCGATGAGGCGCGGTTCACCGGCTATCAGATCAACGGCGGCTACGCCGAATACACCATCGCCGACGCGCGGTATTGTTTCCCGCTTCCCGAGAAGTACTCCGATGTCCATGCCGCGCCGCTCTTATGCGCGGGGCTGATCGGCTATCGTTCGCTCGTGATGGCCGGAGTCGCACGGAAGATCGGGTTTTACGGCTTCGGCGCAGCCGCGCACATTCTGACTCAAGTCGCTACGTTTCAAGGGCGCGAAATCTTCGCGTTCACGAAGCCCGGCGATCATGCGGGCCAAGACTTCGCTCGCAGTTTGGGAGCCGTCTGGGCCGGCGGCACGAACGATTCGCCGCCGACCGAACTCGACGCGGCCATCCTTTTTGCGCCTGCCGGCGAGTTGGTTCCCTTGGCTCTGCGGGCCGTTCGCAAAGCGGGGGTCGTCGTCTGCGCCGGAATTCACATGAGCGACATCCCTTCGTTCCCCTACGACATCCTCTGGGGCGAGCGGACGATTCGGTCGGTCGCCAACCTCACGCGGCGCGACGGCATCGAGTTCTTCGAGCTGATCGGCAAGGCCTCGATTCGCACCGAAACCGAGTCGTTCCCGCTGGAGCGCGCCAACGAGGCCTTGGACGCATTGCGCCAGGGAAAGGTGCGCGGCGCCGCGGTGTTGACGATGTCCTGAGCGGAACACTCAGCCGGTCCGCCTCAAGGAACGATGCAAAGTCGGTTATCGACGTTTACGATACCGGGTGCCGACCAGGCGGCCCGCTGAGCTTCGGCCAGTTCCGCCCAGCTCCGGACGTTCCCCCGAAGCGTGACGGTTCCGCCGGTCGATTGCATGCTCACGCGACGGGCGTCGATCTCGGCGCTCCGTTTGAACGCCGCCTCGATCCGTTCTTGTACTTTCTCCGGTTTGACTCGCGGCTTCACGGCGATCAAGTTCGTCACGCCGCGCACGCCCGTGAGGTTCGAAACATCTGCTTGCGCCGCTTCGCGCTGGTAGTTCCAATAGAGGCTGCCTTCGAGAATGATCCAGCCGTCGCGGACCGTTACCTTCACCTGATCTTTCGGGATGGCGTGATCCCAGAACAGCGCGTTCAAGGCTGCGGCCGCGATATCCGAGTCGTCACGGAGATGTTCGCCTGGGATCTCGACGACGAGTTCGTCGGCGATACCGAGAACGCCGTAGACACGCTTGGCGACCTGTTCGGCTTTGACCTTCTCCGCCAAGCTCGCGACGGTCCCGGTGAGCGTCACGACATGATCCTTAGCCGTGACACCGATTTGCGATGCGTTGACACTGGGTTCCCATTCTAGTTGTTGCACGACATCGTGCTGCACTTGGGCATCGGGTTTCATTGTGATATCTCCTTATCGAGAGGTAGTCCTAGTAAAGTCGCGCCGTTTCATGGATTATCGCTAGGAGGTGGTGGATCGCGCGTATCGGAGCAGAGCCGCCGCGACGACGCCGTGCGGGACTTCCGTCCCGGCCATCAAGTACACACGCCCGCGATGTTTCAGGGTCTGTACGGCGACTAAGTTGAGCAAGTCGTCGCTGGCAGGGTCGTCGGGGTAGGTTAGTGCGAGTCGATCGATTTCCGGTTCGTAGCGTCCCCAGACCGATCGGCCGGCTGCGACGAACAGACATTCGACCGCTCCCTCGTGTGATGCCGCCAAAACGTCGGTCAGTAAGTCCGCAGTCCGCGGCCCCCCGACCGATTTCTCGAAGTCGGCGAGATCACGCTCGAGGATGCTTCGTCTCCAGCCTTCAAGGACGGCCTCCGCGCGTCGATGCAATTCAACGAGCCCCATGTGCTCCGGGTTTCCCGACACGGAATCCGGCACGAGCATCGGATAGGTATTCACTTCGCGGTAAATCGGGAAAAGATAGTCGACCCCGGCGAATACCAATGGGAGATGGATCTTAGCCAGATACGAATGCAAAGCTCGGTCGATCATGCGAAAATAATCGTGAAGTTCGCTTTTGCGGCGATCGATTTCGCCCCCTTGGCCGTGAAACGTCGCTCCGACCGGAGAGTTCATCACCTGAACCAACGCAGTCGGTTGATCCAAACGAAGGGCGTCGGCCAAGTCGATCGGCAGCGAGTCGATCGAGAGGGGATGCAGATCGTCTCGGTTAGCATCGTAGACGGCCGCGGCATTGGCACTGACGGCCAAGAGTCGATAAGGATCGGAATTCTCTTCCCGCGCCAATAACGGCAGGATATAGGCTCGCGATCCGATCCACAGGCCGGGTCGAGGAGAGTTACGCAAACCGAAGCACCGCAAGGTCGTCGAACGGAGAAACACAGCTAGTCCGTGGCGATGTTGCGATTGCCAGAACTTCTCGTCGTCGATCAACTTGCGTAGCGGTGCGACGAGTTCCCGCACGACGGACGTGCGAACCCCACGCTCCTCCCATCTGCTCTCGATCGCGGTGACATAGTTCTTCAGATGAATCGGCGCTCGTCGCAAGCCGCCATCGTCGCGCTTCGTCGAAAGGTAGATCGACACACAAGGATCGGTCGAGCCGGTAATCAGCGCACGAAGAAATGAGGATGAGTACGGGATCGTTTCCATGACGGGAATGCCCACGCTGAAAAGGCTTTTGAGTTCGATGAAGGATCGGATTCGATCTCGTCGGCAGGCGCCTTAGTTCGATTTCCTTTGCTCGTCTTCGACCGTAAGGATGCTGCGCATCGTCTTCAGCACGGCATCGGGATTGAGCGAGATGCTATCGATCCCTTCACGGACCAAGAACTCCGCGAACTCCGGATAGTCGCTCGGCGCTTGCCCGCAGATACCGATCTTGCGGCCTGCCTGCTTCACCTTGCGAATGGCATCCGAGATCGCTTGCATCACCGCCGGATTTCGCTCGTCGAACACATGCGACACGATCGACGAGTCGCGATCGACCCCTAAGATCAATTGCGTCAGATCGTTCGAGCCGATCGAGAAGCCGTCGAAGATTTCCGCGAAGGCCGCGGCGGAGATGACGTTACTCGGGATTTCGCACATGACGTACAGTTCCAAGCCGTTGCGACCGCGCACGAGCCCGTGCTTCGCCATTTCTTGTTGCACGCGACGGCCTTCTTCGACCGTGCGGCAAAACGGAATCATCAGCTTGAGATTCGTCAGCCCC
>JAIOPP010000136.1 GCA_021413845.1 Planctomycetia bacterium
AGCGGCGCCTGCTGCATTACAGGGGCTTGTCCGAGCGCCGGCGTTGCGCAGCCCAAGGCCAGCAACAGCCCGGTGCGGAAGCACTTTCGCAAGCTCGTATATCGCCGAGCGATCGAATTGCGAGGCAAACAAGACAAAGACACACTCATTGATTCCACCGTCATCGTCAAAGGTCGACGTGGCAATTCCGCCCTCTTCGCTCGAGCCGCAGCAATCGCCGTCGCCGGCAACGCTACTGATTCGAGCGGCAAATACGACGTTATCGCTACAAAGCGAGACTTCGGATTTGCGTAATGGTTTATTCGACCTCTCCCCTTCAAAAATTAAACCGACTTTACCGTTCGTGCCGTTTATGCCCGTCGTGCTGAAAGCAACGCCTTCAGCGATGGCGTAGTAAATGCCGCATAACGACGGGAAAAACCAGTGACAGCGTCGGGATTCGAGCGGCTAAAAACTTCGCCGGAATAAAAGAACGAAGGGGTCGGATCTAGGAGATCCAACCCCTTCGCGTCACGAGGTAGTTCGTTGATGGATGGTCAGGTAAGTCGTTCTTGATCGAAGATGCCGTAGTAACACTGTCTTCCTGAGCACTTCGTCAGTTTCGACTACTCTCCTTCGGAGCCGCCCCAGGCTGCGACGTTCACGCATTTCGCCGAAGGGCAGTGATTGTTGTTGCCGTTGTCGCAGAAGTCGGCTTGATCTTGATAGCTGCCGCCGCCGCTTGAAGCCGCGTGGCCGGAAGTTCCGCTGTAGCAATACGATTGATTGACGTTCGAGAAGGCTTGGCCGACGTCGGCAAGTTCGGTGGCGACGGAGTCGCGAACGCTCTTCAGGCCGACGATCACACCGAGCACGAGGATCGTCGCGGCGAGCATTACTTCCGCCGAAACCACGGCACCGACTTCTTCCGACCAGAAACGATTGATGAGCTTTTGCATTGTCTGTTCCCCGGTTGTACTTGGTTGTCTTGTTGTTTCGATCGTCGCGGCGGTGACTCTCTCCAATCACCGTTGCGATGGTTAGGCAATAAAGCACGGCCTATGCCAAGCTCGAAAATCGCCTGCCGTGCCGGCCGCGAGTTCGATCGTTAAGCGCCTGCTCTGCAATGGATTGCGCGATTCGGAAAATCTCCCTTCGGGCGCAGATGCACGCCCCGCCTCCCTCTCGCTCGTTGCTTGCGGGCAACAGCGCTGCGGCAGCGCATGAGGTAAGTAGTCAACATTCGACGCGCCGACCGGATCCGCCGGGCCCTACGACCGTCACGGTCGTTAAAGACGGAATAACTTACTCAAGCAGACGACTCCGCCTACCCGATACATCGTGAAGAGTAGAGCGCCCTCCTTGTCTACCTGCGGTGTTGCTATGCATGGTCGTCGACGATTCCGTTTTGCTGCGGCTCTGGCTTGCACACCCTGGTTGCCGTCGGTTGTCGGCTTTGCCGCCGACCCATTGCCCGAGCCGATCGTGACCCGCGATCGCCAATTCGCGATTCCGTTTCAGCTCGACGCTGCCGACGCATCGCAAGCGGAAGCCCGTCTCTACTGTTCCGACGATGCCGGCAAGAATTGGAAGCTCGCTTCGCGCGCTAAAGCGCCGCTCGAAGCGTTCGACTTCCAAGCCGCAGCAGACAACGAATACTGGTTCGCCGTCCGCACGGCCGACATGGCCGGACGCGAATCTTCCACGGAAGCCCCGACGGCGGAGATGCGTGTGATCGTCGATACGCTTCCCACGAAGCTCGACGTCAAAGCCGAGCGGACGGCCGAAGGGCCGATCGTCGTCCGCTGGCAGATCGACGATGCGCACATCGCTCCCGACACCTTGAAGTTCTCCGTTCGAGCCGATGGCGGATCCGCGCAAGAGATCGAACCGCTCCGCTCGAAGCGTCGCTTGGATCGCCGCAGCGCATCCGGCGAGATGCAGTGGGTTCCGAAACCCGGCTCCAAAGACCTAATGCTGATCGCCGAAGTGCGCGATGCGGCCGACAACCCGACGACGATCGAAGTTCCGCTCGCCGCCGCTGCTAGTTCCGCTCCGTTGGCGACCGCGCCGCAACCGGCGCGCCTGCCCGAGCTTGCTCCCGTCGCCACGGCACCCGCCGCCGCACCGCCGGCCGGACCGGTCGCTTCGCTCCGCGATCCGACGAAGCCGATGTTGGTCAACTCTCCTTCGTTCGAGCTCGACTACGACATCGAACATTTAGGCAACACTCCCATCGCCAAAGTCGACATCTGGGGGACTCGCGACCGAGGTCGCAATTGGGTACTGCTCGGCCCCGACGACGATCGCCGCAGTCCTTGCGCCGTGAACGTCGAACGAGAAGGAATGTACGGCTTCGCGGTCGTCGTGACGGCCGAAGGAGGCGTGCAAGGCCGCATTCCTCAGCCCGGCGATGTTCCTGAAATCAATGTCGGAGTCGATCTCTCGAAGCCGAAGGTCCGCTTCACGACCGCCGAACCTTCGACCGATGGTCGGCCGTGCGCGATGCAAATCAAATGGGATGCGGCCGACGATCATCTCGGCCCGCAAGCGGTAACGTTGTCGTACTCCGCTGCGCCGCAAGGGCCGTGGAAGCCGTTGGTGATCGGCATCGGCTCGAGCGGAGTGCATCTTTGCGAGTTCGATCCGCAAGGGCCCGACTACGCTTACTTGAAGATCGAAGTTCGCGACGAGGCGGGCAACATCGGCTCGCACACGACGACCAACGCGATCCCGATCGAGAAGCGTCGGATGCAAGTCACCTTCGCGGGAGCGACCAAGCCCGAAGGACAATCGCAAGGTCCGAAGTGGTTCCACGTGTTGCAGTAAGACTTGCCGACGTTTGCCGAGAGCCGTCTTTTCCGGGGGATACATCGAGGCCGCAGCGCCCTGATGTAGGGAGATTTCCGCATGCGTTTGAGAGCAGCATTCCGGTCGATGATCATGGCGTGCGCCGCCATGTTCTCTATTGCGGTCGCGCAGGTTGCGTCGGCCCAGCAGTTCGCCGGCCAACAATTCACCGGCCAGTATCCCAACATCGCCCCGTCGCAAAGCGGCGGAGCAGGCTACTACGCATCGGCGATGCAAGCTTCCGGTCGGTCCGCTGGTCCGATGTCGCCACCTCCTTCGCTCGCGCGCAGCTATCCGGCAGCGCCACCCCGATTGCAGCCGACCCTTGCGCCACCGGCTTATTCGACACAGCCCCATTCAACACAGCCCCAGTCAATACAGCCGACTGCGCCAGGTCCGCTCGCCGGGTTGAAGTCGTCGCTCGGCAAGTTTGCGAATCCCGTTGCGCCTCCTATTCCGACGCCGCAATACAGTGCATCACAATTCAGTGCATCACAATACACGGCACCGCAATACACTGCACCTCCGAACTCCGCACCGCCGACGCAACCGGCTTGGCGGCAACAGTCGTGGATGAACCAAGCGCCGACCGCTGCGCCGACCGGCGTTGCTGTGAACCCTGCCACAGCTAATCCTGTTGCAACGAATCCCGCCTACGCGAACCAACCGGCCGCGTACCACGCTCCGGCATCGCCTTACGCGCAGTACGCTGCAAGCGTTGCCGCGCGGGCCGCATACTCGCCGCCGGCAAACACCGCCCATCCCCACTCGCCTACGGCTTACGCACCTGCCGCTTACACTGCCGCTCCAGCTAACACTGCTCCCGCGGCGGCGGCTGCGAACCGCGGCGCGAGCTACGGTGCTTCGTCGCTCATGGCGAGCAATCAACCGATGCTCGCGCCGGGCTTCGCACCAAGTCCGGCTCCCGGCTTTCCGACCGCTCCCGCCTACGATTCCGCCGGCCCGAACCCTTACGGCGCTCCCGGCATGCCTGGTGCCCCCAACTCTGCCATCTGGCAACAGCAGCAGCCGTCGGCCGTTCCCGATCCCGTTTCGACGGGCAACTTCGGCGGCATGCCTTACGGCGATCCAAGCATGATGGGCCAGCAATCGACCGGTTGCGCGCCGGAAGAAAACTACTTCGACCCAGGCGTTTATGATCCCGGAATTCGTAGTTGCGGACCTTGGTTCGCTTCCGTCTCGGGCCTGATCATGACGCGCGACGTGCCGAACAACGTCGGCCTCGCTTATGTCGGCGCCGATCCTCACGGCCCGAGCATTCTCAACACCGAAACCGCCGGCTTCGATTGGTCGGGCGGCGTCGAGGCAAAGCTCGGCAGGATGATCGGCGACCGCTGGGCGATGGAAGTCGTCTATTGGTGGATCGATCCGTCGAACGGCTTTCTCAGCGCTCGCAGCGAAGCGAACGACATCAACTCCCGTCTCGATATGTCGCAAGTGCTTTACGAAGGAACGCCGCTCAGCACGATCTACGAGAACTCGCACGAACAACGGGTCTATCGGGCCGACTCGTTCCAAAATGTCGAAGTCAATCTGCTGCAACAGGCTTTGGTCGTCGATCCGGCGAATCGGTTCGGCATCGCCTACTTCTCCGGCGTGCGCTACTTCCGCTATCGAGAGATCTTGGAATACTACGCCGTGCAAGCCGGTTCGGAATTCTCCGACAACGACGTCACCACGCAGAGCGCCTACCATATCCGCATGCGCAACTCGCTCATCGGCTGGCAACTCGGCGCTCGCGGCCACATGTATCTCGGCCAGCGGCTCCGCCTCTACGCCACGCCCCGCTTCGGGCTCTTCGCCAACGCGATCAGCCAGCAGCAAGATTTGTGCATGGTCATCAATCTGCATTCGACGAAGACCGACGTCGCGGTGCTCGGACAAATCGATCTCGGAGCCTCACTGCAGCTCACGCAATGTTGCAGCGTGTTCGCCGGTTATCGCGCGATGGGGATCGCCGGAGTCGCCAACGCCGACGACCAAATCGCACGGACCTTCGACTCGCTGCCGGACATGGCGCAAATCAACTCCTCGGGCAGCATCATCCTGCACGGCGTCAACACCGGCCTGCAGTTTCAGTTCTAAAGCCTTCTTATTGAATCTATGTACCTATGAATCCAACGGTGTAGGGTCGTAGCGGTGGTTCGACTTCGGGGGAAGGATCGAGCAACCGCTTACGAACGAACAGCGAGCCGAGCACTGACAAAGTGCTCGGCTCGCGTCGTTTAAAGTAGCAGGCACGTTCCACGTGCCGTAGCCACGTGCGCCGTTCGAGCGCGACGCACGATCGCGATACGTTGAGCGTCTTTCAATAGCCCCGGATGCATATCCGGGGCCGCAGCGTGACGATCGTTCCGTATCAACTGTGGCGGACGGCACGTGGAACGTGCCTGCTACGTTGTCGACATGGCCCAATTCTTCGCGTTGAATCTCGCGGCGCGTCGTGCGATGTTGAGCCGTGTGAGGAGACGAGACTCCGACCTCCGGTAGGTTTCGACACGTTGCCTATTTCGTTCACGCGAGACCGGCGACGACGAATCGCGATGGGGAACTTCGAGCCACGGCCGCGCCGCTTGTCGTCGCCGGGGCTGGAACGAATCGAGCGCTAAGCTCGGTCCCTCGCGACGATGGTCGATCGAACGAGAAAGCAAATCGTTCGGTGTCTCTTTCCGGCCTGCGGTGGGTATGGGTTTGCTTCGGCAAACACGCACGCATCGCGATCCTCGGTCGTCTTGCGTTCGTGGATGAAACGCAAAACGACAACCAACGAGGATCGAAACTTGCACGACGTTCTCTGCGAAGTTGCAACATCGCAAAGATCGCTTCGCTGCCTTGGGCGTCGTCCGGTGCGTCGTCGCGCGAGCCAG
>JAIOPP010000137.1 GCA_021413845.1 Planctomycetia bacterium
TCTTCGGTCGTCGCGCGTGCGGACGAGACGCGCGATGAGGATTGCCGAAGATCGAAAACTTGCACGACGGCTCGCGCGAGGTTGCAACGTCGCGTGAGGCGCTTCGCTTGCCTTGGGTGTCGTCCGGTGCGTCGTCGCCTGAGCCCTGTTCTTCTCACGAGCCCGCTCGGGGAAGCCGGTAGGGCGCAATGCTCTGCGCAGAGAACGTTTGACAAGAAGCCCGACCGAACCCGGGCGACGACGCACGAACTTTTTTAAGTCGCTAGCGATCGCGATTGAGCCGTGCCGCGCGCGAAAATATCTAATCGAAGCGAGCGGCCCAAGTAGCAGGCACGTTCCACGTGCCGTCCGCCACGGATGGCTTAGCGCTACGAACACGCCTGCTCCCCGGGATATGCATTCCGGGCTATTGAACGGAGGCGGATTGCGTCGCGAGCGTGGTTCGCGCTTGTGAGACCCTCGTGGCTACGGCACGTGGAACGTGCCTACTACTTTAGCGTCCGTAGACATCCCGGCTCCCCAGGAGCCGAACCTCTTGCTAGCTCCCCCAACTGAACACCGACCACTGACCACCGGCCACTGCCTCCTTCCCCCCCGTTTCGGCCCTGTCTGCTCGCCTTGTTCGCTAGCTAAGTCTTTGCTAGACTGCCGGTTTGCTCCATGGCTAGGGATCGGGCTTCGTGCGAAGTTCGGGCCGTGAGAGGGTGTCTGATAAATGGTTAGTTTTTTATTTCATGGTTAATCGCAACCTAATTCGAGGTCTCGACCTCAACGAACAAGACTGGGAAAAAGAGCTCCAGGAAGCGCTCGGCGAAGCCGATCCGACGACGTTTGAGCTGCAGGGCAGCGCCGAACTGGGGATGAATAAGATCGTTCAGGGGAAGATTCTCCGCGTCGAAGGAGATTGGGTTCTCGTCGACGTCGGCTATAAGAGCGAAGGTTCGATCCAACTCAACGAGTGGAACGAAGACGAAGAACCACCCGTCGTCGGCCAAACCGTCACGGTGCTCATCGAGGAAGTCGATGACCAACAGCCGGGCATGGAAGATTCCGGCCTCATCCAGCTGAGCAAGCGCAAGGCTGAGAAGATCCAGGCGTGGATCGACGTGATGAAGAAGGTCAAGGAAGGGGACGTCGTCACCGGCGTCGTCACGCGCAAGATCAAGGGTGGCCTCCTCGTCGACATTACGGGCGTCAACGTCTTCTTGCCGGCGAGCCAGGTCGACATCCGTCGTCCGGCCGACATCGGCGACTACATCGGCCGCACGATCCAGTGCACGGTGCTCAAGATCGACGAAGCCCGCCGCAATATCGTGGTCAGTCGCCGGGCGCTCATCGAGAGCGAACGCGAAGTCAAACAAAAGGCCTTGCTCACGGAGCTGCAAGTCGGCCAGTTGCGCAAGGGCGTCGTCAAGAACATCGCGGAGTTCGGCGCGTTCGTCGATCTCGGCGGCCTCGACGGCTTGCTGCACATCACGGACATGAGCTGGGGCCGGATCGGCCACCCGAGCGAGATGGTGCAAATCGATCAAGAGATCGAAGTCATGGTGCTGCACATCGACCTCGAGAAGAAGAAGATCGCGCTCGGCTTGAAGCAAAAGCAAGCCAGCCCATGGGAACATGTGGCCGACAAGTACCCTGTGAACAGCCGTCACAAGGGAGAAGTGGTCAACGTGATGAGCTACGGCGCGTTCGTGAAGCTCGAAGAAGGAATCGAAGGCCTGGTGCATATCAGCGAAATGTCGTGGACCAAGCGGATCAGCCATCCGAACGAGCTCGTTCACATCGGCGACGAAATCGAAGTCGTCGTCTTGGGCATCAACAAAGAGAAGCAAGAGATCTCGCTCGGCATGAAGCAAACCCAAGACAATCCTTGGGACAAAGTGGCCGATCGCTATCCGCCCGGCACGATGGTCACCGGCACGGTGCGCAACCTCACGAACTACGGGGCGTTCATCGAGATCGAAGAAGGGATCGACGGCCTGTTGCACGTCAGCGATATGTCGTGGACCCGCAAGATCAGCCACCCGAGCGAAATGGTCGAAAAGGGCCAGAAGCTCGAATGCCGCGTGATCTCGGTCGATCAGCAGCGCCGCCGCATCGCGCTCGGGCTCAAGCAACTGCAAGACGATCCTTGGGCTAGCGACATTCCTTCGAAGTACCAGCCCGGCCAAGTCGTGAAGGGGAAGGTGACGAAACTCACCAACTTCGGCGTCTTCGTCGGTTTGGAAAACGGCCTCGAAGGCTTGCTGCACATTTCGGAACTCGCCGAGCATAAGGTCGAGAACCCGGAAGACGTCTGCAAGGTCGGCGACGAGATCGAAGTGAAGATCCTCCGGGTCGACACCGACGAACGGAAGATCGGACTTTCGCGCAAACGCGTCGATTGGGCCAACGAAGATCTCACCGACGAAGCGACCGCCGCTGCCGCCAACGGCACCACGGCGACCGTCTCGAAGGCCGCCGAGCAGGCGGACCTCAAGGGTGGGGTCGGCGAGTCCGGACCGCTGTTCAAATAGTCGCTGAGCGAGAAACGCTCGCCGCGGTCGTTGCCGCGCCGGCCGTTTTTCAGCGACAATCGTTAGTAACCGAACGATCGATTCGACCCCGCCGGGCTTAGCTCGGCGGGGTCGTTCTATTTGCTACGACGCTTGTGCCGCGTGTGACTCTCCACATGCGCACGACGCTCGGCAACCCTACGACACGCAACACGCACACAAAGCGCAGTCGAGGCACAATCGCCGGATTCGTTCGTCTTGATGCCGGCATGGAGAAAGTTGGGTTACATCGACGATAGCATTCTCTGTTCAAGCAAAGACTATCGCTTCGGCGAACTATACCACTCCCTTCGCACACGCGGCGCACGCCCCGACAGCACCGTTTGGAAGTAGCGCTTGAGGCAGCAAGCGCATGTTTCCGGACGCGGCGGCGATGCTACGGACAAGGAACTTAACGTGACGATGAAGAACCGCAAGCGCACCGGTACGGCCGTGCAATCTCCGCTGGAGACCTACCTCCGCGAGATCAACGAAACCTCGCTGCTCACGGCCGCCGACGAGCAACAACTCGCCCGCGCTATCGCCCAGGGTGATCTGGCCGCTCGCGACCGCATGGTCCGCGCCAACTTGCGCCTCGTCGTCAACATCGCTCGGGGCTACACAGGCAAAGGGCTCGCCCTGCCCGACCTGATCGAAGAAGGGAACCTCGGGCTGTTGCGCGCCGTCGAAGGGTTCGACCCGGACATGGGAACCCGCTTCAGCACCTATGCGAGCTATTGGATCAAGCAATCGATCAAGCGTTCGCTCATCAACTCGGCGAAGACGATCCGCATTCCGGCCTACATGGTCGAGCTGTTGAGCAAGTGGCGACGTGCGACCGTGCGGCTCACCGAAGAACTCGGCCGCGGCCCGACGCCCGAAGAAGTGGCCCGGGTGCTCGGCCTGCCGCGCAAGAAGCTGTCGATCATCAAGAAGGCGATCCACATCTACAATCAAACTCCGCAGACCGATCAAGCCGACAACGGCTGGTCGCTCGGCGAGATGGTGATGGACGAGCGGCAGAAGAGCCCCGAGCTCGAGATGACCGAGGGGGACGACATGACGCACATCCTCCGCATGCTCGAAACGATGGAGCCGCGCGAATCGACGATCCTCCGGATGCGCTTCGGCCTCGACGACAACACGCCGCGCACGCTGAAGGAAATCGGCGAAATCCTCGGCCTGACGCGCGAACGGGTCCGCCAACTGGAAACGGAAGCGCTAGCGAAACTCGCGGCGGGCTTAGGCGGGTAAACGAGACCCGCGCGCCGGTTCGCACCTGCCCGAACACCGTTTTAGGGTGCCTCGTCGCGGCCTACGAAAATGGTTGTCGCGGCGAGGGCTGCGCGATATTCTCAAACGTATGGCAAAGCAACTTTCCTCCAGCGCCGAGATCTTTATCGCGAACGTGGTCGCCGACGGCACCTACGCTTCGCGCGAGGCGGTGCTCGAAGCGGCGATTAATGCTTTACGCGATCAAGCAACTGCGAATGCGCCGGCCCCGGCAAGCCGGCTCGACGACGTCGGGAACTACAGCACGATCGCTCTGACGCCGGAAGAGTGCGCTCGACTCCAAGGGCAGGTCTCTTCGAAAGCGGAAGCCGACGGCTTGAAGTTCGGCGGCTAGCTCGGCAGGTTTGCTACCGATCTCGGAACATCGCTCGTAGCATCGCGCGGATGGACTTATTCTCGCCGTAGAAAATCGTCCGCCGTTCGGCCACAATGGCGGCACTCGTTGAGTCCGTCCCGCCGAACTGCCGGTGCCCCGATGACCGCCCCCCTCGATCTCGCCTCCTACGTGCGAGCCATTCCCGATTTTCCTAAAGCGGGAATTTTGTTTCGCGACATTACGCCGCTGCTGAGCCATGGCGCAGCGCTTCGTGAAACGATTCGCCGCCTCGCCGAACATTATCGCGGCCGAGGGATCGATGTCGTCGGAGCGGCCGAAGCCCGCGGGTTCATCTTCGCCGCGCCGTTGGCGATCGAACTCGGAGTCGGCTTCGTGCCGTTTCGCAAGCCGGGCAAATTGCCGTACGACAAGCATACGCATCGCTACGACCTCGAGTACGGCACCGACTCGCTCGAGGTGCATGTCGATGGTTTCTCACCGGGCCAGAACGTCCTCTTGATCGACGATCTCCTCGCCACCGGCGGCACGATGGCCGCTTGCTGCCGGCTCGTCGAGAGCTGCGACGCGAAAGTCGCCGGCTGCGCGTTCGTCATCGAGCTGAACGGCTTGAACGGCAGAAAGACGCTCGCCCCGCACGAGTCGTTCAGCTTATTGCAATACGACTAGCGGCGGCATCTCTTCCGGTGCCGCAAGCCTGCTCGCGGGCACGTTGGTCGAGCGCGACCAAGTCCCATCTTTCACCCCTCGCATTCGCCATGATACGAATCGGCATCGTCGGTTGCGGACGCATTCTCGCGGCACACTTGCGCGGCTATCGCTTGTTGCGCGAAGCCGGCATCGCCGACTTTCAAATCACGGCGCTCTGTTCGCGCAAGCTCGACGATGCGCAGATGTATGTCCGCCGCGGAGCAGGCCCCCGGCAGCGACCGGCCGTAAGCAATCTCGCCGGCGATCCGCTCGCGATCGGCGATGAGTTTCTTTCCGACTTTCAGCCCGAGGTCGAAGTCGCGACCTATACCGACTATCGCGACATGATCGCGTCGGGCCGGATCGATGCGGTCAACGATTTCTCGACGCACGCGCTTCATCACCAGATCGCGGCAGTCGCCTTTGCGCACGGCAAACATTTGATGTCGCAAAAGCCGCTGGCGATTACGGTCGCCGCGGCGCGGCGCATGTGCGAAGAGGCGGAGCGGCGCGGATTGACGTTCGGCGTCTTCGAGAACTTTCGCTACGCGCCGGCGACGCGGCACCTGCGCTGGGCGTTCGAGTCGGGCCTCGCCGGTAAGTTGCAAATGTTTCTGCTCGGGTACGCGGGCGTCTGGTGGGCGCCGGATTTAATCGTCGCCGATACTCCTTGGCGGCATTTGAAGTCGGAAGCCGGAGGAATCAGCCTCGATCTCGGCGTCCATTTCTTCGATCAGTTGCGCTACGTGGCCGGCGAGATTAAGAGCGTCTCGGCTCGGACGTCGGTGCTCGAACCGTTGCGTTATACGCGCGATGCCGCGGGTCGCACGATCCGCGAACAAGCCTGCGACGCCGACGATACGTTCACGGCCCATTTGGAAACGGCCGGCGGAGCGCTCGGGAGTATGTTCGCCAGTTGGGCCGGCCACGGCGGGGCGACGCGCGTCGAACAGGGGGCCGTATACCAAGGCTCGCGCGGTAGAATCTCCGCCGGCGACTTCTCGGCCGACGGACAAGCGACCGTGAAGCTGGCCGAACTCTATCGAGCGTCGGCACCCGCCGCTCTGCAAGCATCGCACTTCCCGCTCGGCATCGACGACAGCTTCGCGCTGGCGCAACTCGATTGGCTACGGGCCGTCGGAGCGGGCCGGCAACCGGAGACCGACGGTCGGGAAGGGCTGCGAGACCTCGCCGCGGCCTTCGCCCTGCTGGAATCGGCCACGACCGGCACAGCGGTCTCGCCCGCGGATGTCGCCGAGGGGCGAATCCGGGAGTTCCAGCGACCTTTAGACGCACAATGGGGCCTACAATCGTATTAACCGGCCGTTTTTAGCATTTTTCTTGACGCTCTTGAGAGAGGCGACCTAGTATTGACAGGTCACCTAAATTGCGCAACACATCCAGTCGCATATCTTGAGATGAATCATGAAACTTAAGGCCTCGGCTCTTCTTTTGGCAATTGCTTCGCTCTTTGCCCCTTCCGACCTGCGGGCGGACGACGGCATGCGGAACTTCGGAGCGACCACCGTTTCCGACATCGCGCCTGCCGGCTCGGTTTTGCCGACCACGGTCGTCGCGTTCGGCCATCGTCGCCGCAACTGCGGTTCCGGCGGCTGCGCAACCGGTTACGGAGTCGGCGGATATAGCGGCTATGGGCTCAACTCGAACCTGTACAACGCCTATAGCACCTACCAGCCTTCCATGGGCGGTTACACCTCTTACTATCCAGGCACGACCGGCGCGGCGCTCGGCCAATACGGTGCCGGCGTGAACTTCGGCAACGGCTACTACGGGGCGAGCGGTCCGGGCGTTGGACGCTACATTGAAACGCCGAATCCGTATGGCTACTACAACAACGGCCAAATCTGGGGCTCTTCCGGCCCGACGTATTCGCGCCCGACTCCGGTTTGGGATTCCCCTTCCGGCGTCTATGGCTATCGATACAACGGTTGGGGCAGCTACGGTTGGGGTGGCTGGGGCGGTACCGGCCCTGCCGGCTGGGGCTACCAAGGCGGCTTCTACTGGTAAGCTCGCACGAGCGCCGCGAATTGAATTCCAAGCAGAAAGGGCCTCCTCAGCGAGGCCCTTTCTTTTTTTAGAGCTCGGCCGTGAAACTCGAACCGGTTGCCGATAACTCCTAAAGGCTCCGTACGACAACTTGCCGGAGCGGGCATCGGCGGCAGCAACGTATCGAGGAAGCAATGGCTATGCGCTGGACATGGATCGTGATCGGGGCGATTTCGCTGTCGAGCTTCGTTGCCTCGCAAGCGGAAGCGAAGTACCCGGTTCTCTCGCTCTTCACCGGTCGGGCCGATGGCCCTTATCAACCTGCGCCGCGGAGATACATCGTCGTCGATCCGGTGCCGGTCGAGCCTGCTCCTGCCGGACGACATCACGGACACGGCGGCGCGCCTGTCGCCGCGAACGATCCTCCGCTCTGGCGTCGGCAAGATGCCGTGACGCCGATCTATCCGTACGGCTGGTTCGGCGCACGCCACGCCAACGAGCGCCAGACGCGCGGCAGTTACTATGAAGACTACGAAGACACGGCGATCTTGCGCGGTCGCTAAGCGCTTTAGCGACCGAGACCGACGTAGAACGCGAAGTTCTGGATGTTGTCGCCCGGTGCATGTGCAACCGGCACTGCGAAGTCGAGCGCGATCGGAGCCGGTCCCATCGCCGGTACGGTGATTCGCAAGCCGAAGCCCGGTGCGACGCGGAAGTTGCTCGAGTGCATCGCGATCTTTTCTTCTACGGTACCGAAATCGCAGAAGACGACGCCGCGCACCATATCGTCGGCCGTCATCGAGAACATGTACTCGACGGTATTCAGCCATTGAAACTGACCGCCGATGTTGACGTTGTTGACCATCGGCCCGACGCCGCGGAAATTGAAGCCGCGCATCGAAGAGAAACCGCCCGCGAAGTAGCTTTCGTAAATCGGTGTCTGTGAACCGGTGAAGCCGAGCTGCGTGAGGAACGTAAGCACCTGTCGACCCGAACCGTCGGGCCGTTCGCCGAGCAGGAAGTGTTGACGAGCTTCGATCGTGCCGCGCTGGAACGTATTGGTACCGAAGCCCAGATCGAGACCGAGCATCACGCGATGTCCTTGCGTAGCGATGAACGTGCTGTCGCGCGTATCGTGAGTGACGGCGAATTCACCGACGAACAAGTCGCTGGTGCCGAGCGACTGTTGCAATTTTTGCGGAGTCGGGAAGGTCGGGTTGCTGAGTTGAACTTGTTCCGCTCGCAGCGCGGAGCTGACCGAAAGATCGGGAATGAACGGAAACTGATAACCGAGTGCTACGCGACCGCCGAGTCGTTCTTCTTGCCAATCGCGATAGTAACGCTGGAAGTAATAAGCACTCGTGCTCAAGCTGATCCGCGTGTCGAAAAGATAAGGCTGACGAAAGATCGCCGAATAGCGCGAGACTTGCGTACCGGGAACCGCTTCGATGCGCACTTGCTGACCGGCACCGCGAAACGCACGGCCTTCGATCAAGTCGCGCCAGGAAGTCGGCAAGCGCGTGATGTCGGCGTTCTGTTCATCGAGCACGATCGAGCCGAGCAAACCGGCGTTGGAGTTCACGCCGACGCCGAGCATGAACCGACCGGTTTGCGCTTCTTCTACGGTCGGCGTGAGAATCAAATCGCGCGTGAGCGGCTCGTTCACGAACGGCGCCGTCGGCGTTCCACCGAACAGGTCGTTGCCGCTGCCGTAGCCGTTTGCCGGTGGGATGCCCGGAACGGCCGGCTGCACAGGCTGTTGCCCATAAGGAGCGACGCCGACTACCGGTTGCGGTTGCGGCTGATAAGCGCCCGGTTGTCCGGCATACGGCGTGGCTTGCGGATTCGGAGCAGCGGCCGGCGCGGTGTATTGCACCGGCACGACCGGATAACCGCCGCCGGTTTGCGGCGCGGCGGCGTAGTTCGAGTTCGAAGTCTGCGGATTCATCGCTCGTAGCGGAACCTGACCGTAAGCAGGCTGCTGCGATGGCGGATCTTGAATCGGACTCTGAGCCCGCACGACGATCGGTCCATCGTCGAACACTAGCGATCGGTCGAAGCCATCCGCCGCAGGAACCTGATTCGCGACGAAGCCGTTTGTCGGTTGATGTCCCATCACACTCGGCATCGAATCGTGATGCGAAGCCGGAGCGACCGGCGGCAGATTGGGCATCGCCCTCGGTTCTTCCGCGACGGTTGCTTGCAGCGCAGCGGGATCTACTCCGAGAACATCGGCCGAGATCACCGTAGCGCTGCCGAACAAGTTCACGTCGTCCAACGTGAAGATCGGCGAAATGCTCGGCACTTGAAACGGATTTTCCAGGCGAGAAAGTTCTTCACTCTCGAGCGGCGATGCTTCTTCGTCGTCCGCTGATTCCGTAGCGGATTCGCTCGGAAGCGGCCGTGGATCGACCGGCACGAACGGCAACGGCCCGCGTTGTAAGAACGGCTGCGCGCCGGGTGCGGCTTCGGCATCGAACGAGACCGTCAGCACCCGATCGCCGGAGCCATCGTGTTGCGGAGTCGAGTACACGAGCGGCGGCCGAGCATCGTCGGGGCTTTGTCCGCGCACCGTTCCTCCGCTACTGCCGCGGGCGAGAGTGCTGCTTTCATCCGGAGCTTGAAACGTAATCTTCGGCGACACGCCCGAGGCGGGATCGTTCTTGAACAGGCCCGACGCTTTCAGGCGGCGCTCGCTGTCGCGAATGCGGCGAATATCGACGATGTCGCCGGGATGCAAATCGATCCGGTTCAAGACCGTGTTGATTCGCGTATGCGGATCGTCTCCCTCGATGCGGACGTCGATGCGTCCGACCCGATAACGATCGCCCTCTTCGATCTGATACACGAGATCGAGCTCGCCCGGTTGTTCCATGAAGCGCGGATCGGCCTGCACGTTGCAGAACACATAGCCGATGCCGCCGTAACGATCTTGGAGCGTCGAGATGTCGCGCGTCATCGAGGCTTGGTCGAAGAACTTGCCGCCCTTCAGCTTGAGCTCGGCTTCCAATTCGGGTGTTTGAAACTTGCGATTACCGATCAGCGCGACGCTGCGAACCGTATAGCGCGGGCCTTCGTTGATGACGAATCGCAACGTCGCCCACTTGCCGTCTTCGCCGAATTCGATCTCGCGGCCGATCTTGGCCGAGAAGAAGCCGAGCCCACGGTAGTAGGCGGTCAAGCGATCGACGTCTTCATCGATCTTCTTCGCGTCGACTTCTCCCTTGAAGAGATACAAGATCGGCGGCTTGCTTTGAATTTGCGTCTTCAAGCGGCCGTCGTCGGCGATCGTATTGCCTTCGAACTCGATGTCGAAAACCTTTTGCTTCGGGCCTTCGTTGATGAGAAACACGGCGCCGCGATCGCCGGGCTTGTTTCCTTCGAGCGTCGTGATGCGAACTTTGGAGTAGCCCTTCGACTGATAGTATTCTTCCAGCTTGCGCCGCGCTTCATCGACGAGATACGGATCGATCGAGTCGCCGACTTTGATTCCGGTTTTTTTGTCCAACGTCGAGCGACGGATCGAAGCCCCGACGTATTTCACATGCCGCAGCGTCGGGCGCTCGAGCACTTGAAACACGACGACGACCCCTTCCGGAACCCGTTGATAGGTCGGGCTCACGCTCACGAATTGTCGTGTTTTCGTCAAGCGCCGAACGTCTTCTTCGATCTGATCGGGATTAAACGGGCGACCGGCGCGCGTTTGAATATGCGGCGCAATCTTATGCAGCGGAATGCCGACGTTGCCGGTCACGCGCACATCGACCACGTTCTCGACCGCTTCCGGAGCAGGAGTCGGAATCACCTGCGAGGGAATGACCTCGGGCACCGCAGGCGCAGCGCCGGAAGAGCCGGGAAACACGGGGCCCGACGATGCCGAAGGAGGTGGCGCAGGAAACGCGGGCTGAGCGCGAACGGTGTCGCAACACCATCCGAAACTCAACGCAATTCCGGCGATCCCCAAGCGCACGAGCACGGAGATGTAGGAGCGGACGTCGGCCATAAGGCTGATCCGTAAGCAGAGTAGAACGATCGTGATGTGATGTGTCCGAACATTCGCGCGACAGGAATGGACGTCGCCGATCGTTCCGAGAAACGATCGTTTTCGTATGCCGCGCAATGATCGAACGAGAAAGGCCGGGTACAAATAGCGAAACACTTCGGCAGCGACAAGGCGACTTCCGCTCTTCGCGAGCGAATTGCCGTAGAGTTTCCCCCTCGCACGACAGGGAGCACCCGCGCGCGACATGCGCGACGGGCGAGATTCGCGAGGTTTTCTTACGATTCGGTAACTAGCATCGCTGCCGCATGCGCGCGAAAAAATTTGCGGCCGTGGTGTGCCCGTAGCGTTGCCGGCGACTTACGGAGCGACCGACACTTGCAAGAGTTCTTCCGGAGTGCGAAAGAGCAGCAAACGCTCGGGGGCGACCTCGCGAAAGGCCGCCTGCAGGCGAACGTCGCCGAGCTTCGCATCGGTGATGTTGCGAATCGCGATCTTCGCTATCTGCTCGGGATGGCGCCGCGCGAGTTCGCCGTAGACCTCGGGATCGCGTTCGCCGGAATCGCCGACGAGAATGAAACGTCGGTTAGGAAACGCGATCAGGATCGGCTCGATCGTCGACAGTTTGTATTCTTCCGGTGCGGCGAAGAATTGCATCGCCGAACGGTCTTGGAGGCGGAACTTCCGCAAGTGGAACGATCCTTCCGGAAACTTCTCCTGCTCGCGAAACAGGGCAAGAGGCTGATAAAGTTGCCACGGGCTGCCGGAAACATAGTGAAACACGGCGCCGCCTAGTTCCCAGCGGCGATAAACCTCGGCCATTCCTGCGACCGGGCGAAACTCGCGCAAGAACGTATTACGCACCAGCTCGCGCTTCTCCAGCACGTTCGTAATCTTAATCGTGTCGTCGATGTCGGAGATGACGGACGTCCCTGTCTCGCCGATCAATTGCACCCGCCCGACAAACTTCCGCTTCAATGTGAAAACGGATTCCACACGATAGTCGAGCAGTTGGCGATCGGTAAACGTGCCGGCCGCGGCGTCGATCGTGAACGTCGACTCCGTATGGCCGTCGGCCGTCGAGGGGGCGAGAGTATACTTGGCGCCGTTCAGTTCGATCGTCGGTGTCTTGCCGCGCTCGTTGTCGGCCATAAACGGCTCGGCGCGCTCGATGAAAATGCGCGTCGACTTTTCCGCTTCGTCGAGTTCCAGCGCTTCGCTCAATAAGTCGAAGGCGAGCATGCGCGAAGGGCTCAAGCCTCGGCGCTCGAAGACCCAGCCGTGAATCGGCACCTCGACGCGCTTGGCATCGGCCGGCAGCGGCGCGAACGTCGGGAAGAAGACGATCGCTTCATCGCTCTTCAAGTCGGAAGCACGTACGTCGGACCCGACGCACGACGTAAGCAGAGCTAACGACAGGCAAGTCGCGAGCGCGAGCCTCGTTAGCGCGACGCTTCGTGCGGCGGCTCTTCTTCTTGTTCGAGCAGCTCTTGAGCCTTGCGCAGCATCCATACGGCGTCGTCCGATTCTAAGCTCGGGCTATAGGCGATGAAGCCGTCGTCCGGAGTGCTGCCTTTGTAGATCGTGCAGACATGGACGAACTTCACCGGTCGGCGGCCCAGTTCTTCGAGAATTTGCTCGGTCGTGGCTAATTCTAGTTCGATCATCGAAAGATTCCTACGGGCCGTGAACGACGACTCCGGCACGCGCTCGTCGGGTCTCGACAGGCGAAGGCCGTTAAAGTGTACCACTAACCATAGTTCGTGAATCCGCGCAAGCCTTTCCGCGCGGTGGAAAAAGAATTGCCGGCGAGCAACTAGACGGCAACGCCGCGCGGCGCACGACAACCCGTAGCGATCGCGCACAAGATAACGATTGCGCGAGGCCGCCTCCGGCCCTCATGAGATCGCTTCCGGTTCTTAAACCGAGGGAGGCGTTTCTTCCGGCAGGTTGTGAAACATAAACTGCATCAGGTCTTTCGTGCCGATCATGCCGGTCGACGTGAAGAGTTCGCCGGCGGCGAAACCCGCGGCCTGCCCCTGCTGCATTGCGAACCCGCGCACGCGATCGAAGACGTGCGCCTTAGCCGGCGGAAACTGCGTCTCGTAGCACTTCACGCTCGCGAGCTTAATGTCGAGCGTGTCGGTAATGTCGACGACGACATGCCCGGCGCCGGGAGGCAAGCCGAGCGAGCCCCAATTCAACGTGTAGTACATCAACCGCGGAACCGTGTGGACGGGGATGCCGTCGAAGTGCTCGTCCCATTTCGTCAGCCGCGAATAGAACACGGCCGCTTCGGTAATGAGCATCGCCTGCCAATGATCGGGCGAGGCCATCGGAGTCTTCTCGCCGAACCCGATGACGAGGCTCGGACGATAGCGGCGAAATACTTTTGCCAGCGCCACGCGCGACTCGAACGTATCGAACAGCCGGCGGTTCGGCAAATCGAGATTCACGCGCACCTGCACGCCGAGCGTCTCGCCGGCCTTACGTGCTTCTTCCAGCCTTACGGCCGGGCCCGGCGACAGCGGAGTCGGCTCGCCATCGGTAAGGTCGACGATGCCGACCTGGTAGCCCTGCCGCACCAACTTTGCCAGCGTGCCGCCGCACGCAATCTCGACGTCGTCCGGATGCGCACCGACGGCAATCACATCGAGCTTCGGATATGCCTCGGCCATCTCGACTCCGTTCGGGAAAACTCAAATCACAAACAACTGCCCCTGACCTCCGACCCCTGACCCCTTCCTCACACCGGCTTCGTCGCCGATAGCAAAAAGGTCGGGTTCAAGGCATCGAAGCGGACTCGCTCCAGTTGATACGTTCCGCGCGCGATGTTGAGCATCGAGACGTTCACGTGCCCGACGCGCTTTTGCAGCGCCGCTTGGATGTCGGCGAGGTTCTCGATGCTGCCGGTGTTCGCTACGAGCCGGCCGCCGGGGCGCAAGCGATCAAGCGCGACGTCGATCAAGCGCACGATTTCACGCCCGAGGCCGCCGACGAAGATCGCATCGGGCTGCGGCAACGGTTCGAGAGCTTCGGGAGCTTGCCCCAGCACGGGCCGCAAGTTCTTCACGCCGAAGCGCTCGGCGTTGGCGAGCAGCAGCGCATGGTCTTCAGGATCCATTTCGATCGCGTAGGTTGTCCCTTCGACGGCGATCTGCGCGGCTTCGATCGCCACGCTGCCGCTCCCCGCGCCGATGTCCCACACGATGCTGCGCGGGCCGAGATCCATTTCCGCCAGCGCCAAGATGCGCACTTCCGACGGCGTCAGCAGCCCCTTCTTCGGCTTCGACTGTTGGAACATCTCGTCCGGGTTGCCGAACAATCGCCGACCGATCGCCTCGATCGGGCGGTCGGGCACGTTCGGCTTGCGCACCAGGATCATCACGTTGAGCGGGCCGAAGTCGTCGTCGGCGAGTTCTTTCAATTCGCCATGCGTCACGCGCTCGTCGGGCGAGCCGAGGTTCTCGCACACGTAAGCGGTAAAGTAGTCGATCCCACGGTTTACCAATTCTTGCGCCACGCGGGCCGGCGGCGTCGCTTCGCTGGTGAACAGCCCGACTTTTTCCGCCGAACGGATCCGTTCGATCGCGTGGTCGAGCGTGTGGTTGGCAAGGTTCGTGAGATATGCTTCGTCCCAGTTCTCTTTCACGCGGGCGAAGGCCAGCTGCATGCTGCTCACATGCGGCACCACGTCGAAGCGATCCTTGCCGAGCTTGTCGCAGAGAAATCGCGAGATGCCGTAGAAGAGAGGATCGCCCGAGACCAACACCACAGCCGAGCCGCTTGCAAAGGTCGAGAGCCGCTTCACGATCGGGTCGAGATCGGCTCCGATGACGAGCCGCTCGGCCGCTCCGGCAGGGATGAGGTTCAGCGTATGATCGTTGCCGACCAGCAGCGCCGCTTTCGCAATCAACTGACGAGCGGCCGCCGTCACGCCGTCGAGGCCGTCGTCGCCGATGCCGATGATATGAATCCGTTCGTTCCGGGTCGGAGCGCCCTGTGTCACGTGTTCGATCCTAAGTTCTGAGAAGTGTGCGGCCACGATCACCTCGGGCATTGTTCTAGCGACGCCGAAAGGTGTCAAGGATCGCAATCGGATCTGCAGACGAGCTCCAGTCGCAAAGTCCTTCAACAGCCGCGGATGAATCTCCGCGGTTCAACGCAAAAGGATCAAAAACGGACTTCATTGAATCCCACTCCGCGGCGCGGTACAAACTCGGTTCGCCCTTTCGACTCTCCTGGTTGGCAATAATCCATGGCATCCCCAGCTCCCCGTGTTCTCGTTACGCCGCCGACGCTCGATCGCAACGCCGGTCCCTATTTCGACGTCCTCACGGCCGCGGGCTGCAAGATCGTCTACCCGGCGCTCGATGCGAAACTGGACAACCCTGCGGTCTTGCTCGAGCATCTCGCAGGAATCGATGCCGTGCTGTGCAGCGTCGAACCGTATACCGCCGAGATTCTGCGCCGCAGCAAATTGCGCTGCGTAGCGCGCGTCGGCGTCGGCTACGACTCCGTCGACTTTCGGGCTGCGAGCGAGCTCGGCATTCCGGTCTGCATCACGCCCGGCACGAATGAACACTCCGTGGCCGAGCAAGCTTTCTCGCTCATCTTCAGCGTGTTTCGCGATGTCGCGGTGCGCGATGGCGAGATCCGGGCCGGCCTTTGGCGGCGCAACTCCGTGCGCCGGCTCGCCGGAAACACGCTCGGCCTCGTCGGCCTGGGGCGGATCGGCAAGGCGATGGTTCCTCGCGCGCGCGGGCTCGGGCTCGATGTCGTCGCGTTCGATCCTTATGCGGATAAAGCCTGGGCGGCTGCGAACGACGTTCGGCTCTGCTCGTTCGACGAATTGCTCGCGGCGTCGGATGTCGTCAGTCTGCACATGCCTTGCACGGCCGAGACGACGAACCTGATGAATCGGCAATCGCTCGCGAAGATGAAACCGAATTCGGTCCTCATCAACACTTCGCGCGGCGGGCTCATCGATGAAGAAGCGCTGCTCGAATACCTTACCAACGGCCATCTCTTCGGCGCAGGACTCGACGTGCTCAAGATCGAGCCCCCGCGCAAAGACCATCCGTTCTTCGCATTGAAAAACATCACGCTCGCGCCCCACATGGGCGGCATCGACCAAACCGCTCTCGACGCGATGGCGAAGCTCGCCGCCGAATGCATCGTCGGGCTGAGTCGCGGCCGCGCGCCCGAAGGCTGCGTGGTAAATAGCGAAATTCTCACCGGCTGGAAGTGGTAGCCGCGGCGGGCGCGAGGGTAGAATGCGTTGCCGTTCTTCTCGCCGTCGCCCGGATGCTGCCATGCTGCCACGTCTCCGCATCGCTACGTTGTTGTCGCTCACGTTGCTCTCGGCGTTCGCGCGGCTCGCGCCGGCCGTCGATCTGGCGAAGCCGACGGCGAACGACACGCTCGCCTCGCAGCCCCTCTCGCCGGAAGAGGCGCTCAAGTCGATGGTCCTACGGCCCGGTTTGGAGATCGAGTTGGTCGCGGCCGAGCCGCTGGTCGTCGATCCGGTCGCCTTCGCTTGGGGAGCCGACGGGAAGCTGTGGGTCGTCGAGATGTGCGACTATCCGCGCGGCCTCGACGGCAAGGGTTCGCCCGGCGGTCGCGTTAAATTTCTCGAAGACGACGACGGCGACGGCCGCTACGACCGCGCCACGATCTTCCTCGACGGTCTCTCGTATCCCACAGCCCTTTTGCCGTGGCGCAAGGGGGTGCTCGTCTGTGCCGTGCCCGAGATATTTCTTGCTACCGATACCGATGGCGACGGCCGGGCCGATAAACGCGAGACGCTGTACACAGGCATCACGGTCGGCAATCCGCAGCACCTCGCCAACGGCCTACGGCTCGGGCTCGACGGCTGGGTCCACTGCGCCAACGGCGGCACGCATACCGCGATCGAAGCGCTGCGCACGAAGGAGAAGATCGCGATCGGCGCGCGCGACTTCCGCATCCATCCCGACACCGGTGCGGTCGAACCGTTGGCCGGCCGGTCGCAATGCTTGCGCGAAATGGACGACTGGGGCAACTGGTTCGGCAGCTCCAACGCCAACCCGCTCTTCCACTTCGTGCTGGAAGAAAAGTATCTGCGCCGCAACCCGCATGCCAGCTATCCGGCCGTGCAGCGCGATGTTTCGGTTACGCCCGGCGCGAGCGAAGTTTTCCCGAGCAGCAAAACCGTGACTCGCTTCAACGAGTTGCACAGCGCGAACCGTATTACGTCGGCCTGCAGCGCGACCTTCTATCGCGACGAATTGCTCGGCCCGGAATTTCAAGGCAACTCGTTCGTCTGCGAACCGGTCCACAATCTGATTCACCGCGAGATCGTGCAACCCAAGGGAGCGACGTTTACGAGCCGGCGGGCCGACGACGAACAGCGCAGCGAGTTCCTCTCCTCGACCGACAACTGGTTCCGCCCCTCGATGGTTCGCACGGGGCCCGATGGCGCGCTGTGGGTCGCCGATATGTATCGTCTTGTGATCGAGCATCCGGAATGGATCTCGAAAGAATGGCAAGCCAAGCTCGACCTTCGCGCGGGAAGCGACAAGGGTCGGATCTATCGGATCTTCTCGAAAGGCTTGAAGCCCTGGCCGATCCCGAAGCTCGACACGCTCACGCCGGTAGAGCTCGTCGCTAAGCTCGAAAGCTCCAACGGCACGGTGCGCGACATGGCGCAACAACTGCTCGTCGAACGCTGCGGCAATCAGAAAGAACGGTCGTTCGAGACGGGCCGGGCCGTCGACTCGCTGATCAAGCTCGTGAACGAATCATCGCGCCCGACGGCGCGGCTACACGCGCTCGCCACGCTCGCGCTCTTAAACGACGAGCTCGACACGATCGTGCTTCGCAAAGCGCTGGCCGACGAACATCCGGGCGTTCGCCGCTTGGCGATCAGCCTCGTCACGAACGAACAAGCATTGCTCGACGACAAGCTTTTCGCCGCAACTACTCTGCACCGACGACACCACCGCGGCGGCCGCGAAGAGCTCGCTCCATAAGTTGAATATCGCCGACGTTTGCAAGGCCCTTTCGACATTGGAAATTCCTAAGCCGGCGATTCCGATCGCGAATTGCATCGATGTTGCCGCGGCGTACGAAGACACCGTCGGCTTGCGGCGCCTCCTGACGCTCGCCGATCGGAGCCCGACGGGGGAACGCAGCGCAGCCGCGGTCGTGGTGCTCAAGGGCCTCTCGCGCCATCAACTTAACCTCGCGCGCCTGCATCACTCTCTCAGCTTGCGCCGCACGGTCGACGACTTTCGCACCTTCATCGCTTCGGCACGCGCCTCGGTCGGCGACGAGAAAGCGAAACTCTCCGACCGTGCGACGGCGCTCGAACTCTTCGGCTACGACGCTCCTTATGCGCAAGAAGAATTCGCCTTGCTCGCCAAGTTGCTCTCGCCGAAAGTGCCCGACGAATTGCAAGCCGGTGCCGTCGCGGCTTGCGAGCGGTATTCCGATCGAGCTGCCGTCGAAATGCTGCTCGCCGCGTGGAACGGCTTTAGCCCGGCGCGCAGATCGCAAACGCTCGACGTCTGTTTGTCGCGCGCTACTTGCGCCGAGTTGCTCGTGGCGGCGGTCGCCGCTAAGCGAATCTCACCGGCCGAGATCGGGGTCGCTCGAACACAAGCGTTGTTGAACCACAAATCGGCGGAGCTGCGCCAGCAAGCGAAAGCGGCGCTGCAATCCGACTTCAATGCCGATCGCAAGCGGGTCGTCGATGGATACCAAGCGGCATTGAGCCTCGTCGGCGATGCGGCGCGCGGTCGCGAGGTGTTCGTGAAATCGTGTGCGAACTGCCACAAGCTCGGCGATCTCGGCCACGCGATCGGGCCCGACCTCATGGCGATCACCGACAACTCTCCGGCGACGATGCTCATTTCCTTGTTTGATCCGAATCGGGCCGTCGAGTCGAAGTACGTCGCCTACACGGCCGAGACCGATGCAGGCCTGACGTACACCGGCGTGCTCGCCGCCGAGACGTCGAACGAGATCACGCTCGCGCTCGCCGACGGCAAACGGCAGTCGCTCCTGCGCAACGGCTTGGAATCGTTCCGCAGTTCGGCGAAATCGTTTATGCCCGAAGGCTTGGAGAAAGATCTGCCGCCGCAAAAGGTGGCCGATCTGTTGGCGTTTCTGTTGCAGCGCAAGTAGTCGAGGCGGATACCGCGGCCGATGACACGCACGCTTCACACCGTCGGCCGATCTGCCCAGCGCCGATTTCCGTGGGCGTTGTTCATGCTGCTGAGCTTCGCTGCCGCGTCGTCGCCTTGCTTCGCGGCCGACGAGGAAGACGACGACGAGCCGAAGTACGCCGCCGGCCTGATCGCGGAATATCGGCAAACCGCTCGCACAGTGGAACGCTCGGCCCGGCGCGTCGATCTCGATCTGCAATTCGTCTGGGGCGAGGATCGGCCGGACGAACGTCTTGCGCCGGGCGAGTTCGCCGCCACCTGGCAAGGCAAACTTTTCACGATGACGCCGGGCTCGTATCGCTTCCACGTATTTGTCGGCGGGGGCGAGCTCGAACTCAAGCTCGGCGGCAAGACGCTGCTTCATGCCTCGGCCGCGAAGCCGGCGTGGCACGTCAGCGAACCGATTACGCTCGGCTATGCCCACACGCCGTTGGAGATTTCGTTTCGTAAGACCGCCGGCAATGCGACGCTCAAGCTGCATTGGAGCGGCCCGCAATTCGCCGTCGAACCGGTCCCCGAGCGGCATCTGTTTCACGACCCGAAGCAAACGCCGGCAAGCGCGTTCGACGAAGGCCAGGCCTTGGTGCGCGTGCTGCGCTGCGCGAGCTGCCATAGGATCGCCGCCGGCCGCGTTCCGCTTCCCGCACCCGCACTCACGCATCTCTCCGGCAACATCGAGCCTGCTTGGCTTATCGCTCATCTCGCAGCCTCGGGGCGGACCGAAGCCGAGTCGGCATCGCTCGCGCGGCGCATGCCCTATTCGGGCCTCAGCGAAAGCGAAGCTCTTGCGATCGCGGCTTATCTTTTGAGCGGGTCCGAGAAGTCGCCGGAAGTGAACGTCGCGCAGCCGATCGAACGCAAGATCAAGCCCCCCATCACTACCGACCCACGACGACAAGACGAACCGAAGAAGAGCAAGCCGAAGCCGCGCACCGAGCCGACCGTTCGCGACGGCGAGTTGTTGGCCCGCAGCGTGGGCTGCTTAGCTTGTCACAAGATCGGCCCGGATACATCGGGGGCCGGTTCTCTCGGCACGTCCGGTCTCTTCTCGGGAGGGGATCTCACGACGATCGCGCGGAAGCGGCCCCCGGAGTTTTTCTTGCGCTGGCTTGCCGAGCCGGCGAAGATCAACGCCGACCATCGGATGCCGGTGTTCAAGCTTTCGGAATTGGAACGGGCCGATCTGGGGGCCTATTTGGCTACGCTTCGCGAACGCGCAAGCGACGTACGGCCCGCAGCGATCGATGATTCACCGGTGGCGCAAGGGCGCGCGCTGGTCGCGGCGCAGCGGTGTGCTGCGTGCCATCGCTTGCCGAAAGACGCTGCGCGGCTTGTGCCGGATGCATTGCCTTTGCATAAGGCTTGGGAAAAGTCTTGTTTCGGCGAACCCGACGTCGCTCGGCATCGGCCCGGCTATCGACTCGACGAACGTCGCCGAGCCGCGATCGTGGAATACCTCTCGACGTTCGTTCCGTCGGCAGATGAGAAGCCTGCGTACGACGGCCGGTTCGTGCTTGCCGAGCGCAATTGCACGGCGTGTCATGCTCGAGGGCTCGGCTTCGGCATCGCCGAGCAGGCGCCGAAGATCACGGCCGTCGATGCCGAGCTGTTGCCCGTGCAGGCCGCGTTGTTGCCGCCGTCGCTGAGCGGCGTCGGCGACAAGCTCACGGCCGAAGCGATGACGAGCGCGATCGAATTGAAACGCGACCCGCTCCGGCCGTGGCTCCGTGTGCGGATGCCGAAGTTTACGCTGACCGCCGAGGAGCGCGCGGCGCTCGCAGCGCATTTCGTCGACCATGATCGGATTCCCGAATTGCCCGCGCCGGCCGAGAGCACGATCGCAAATTTGGACGACTCACTCGCCGCACAGCGACTTGCCGCGCACCGGCTCGTCACCTCCGACGGCTTCGGCTGCACGAGTTGCCATAAGATCGGCAAGTCGGACCCGGTCGGCATCGTCAACATCGCGGCGCATGGGACCGACCTGACGCTGCTCGGTTCGCGATTGCGCAAGCCGTGGTTCGATCGTTGGGTGCGCAACCCGGCTCGGATTATTCCGCGGATGGAAATGCCGGCGATTCAACTTCCGGTGAAAGGGGTGTTGCACGACGACGTCGACGAGCAGCTGGCCGCCGTGTGGAACGTGCTCAACGAGCCGGGTTTCACGCCGCCGCTGCCGAATCCGGTGCGCATCGTCCGCTCGCGCAATGTGCCCGGCCTTAGAGAACCCGCCAACGTGTTGACCGACGTCTTCGTCGTCGACGGCACGACGTACGACAGCGCGATCGTCATCGGCCTGCCGAACCGGCACAACATTCTTTTCGATCTGGAGCACAACCGCCTCGCCGCCTGGTGGACCGGCGACACGGCGCTCGAACGAACCAAAGGAAAGAGTTGGTACTGGGAGCCGGGAGGGATGCCGGTGGTCGACTTGCAGGGGACGCCGAAATACGACGAGCCCGACCTGCGTTTCACGATCGGTAAGCCGGCCGCCGCGGCCGCATCGAGCCAAAACAGTTGCGAGCTCGATTCGATTACGCATACCGCCGGCGGCATCTCGTTCGACTATCGCTCTATGTCGGGCGATCGACAACAGGGAGCGCTGCGCGTGCGTCAAACGTTCGAGCCGCTGCCGAGCGATCCCAAGTCGGCGAAGACGAGTGGCTTTCGCCGCACGATCGAAATCGTCGGTTCGTCGGCCGTGAGCTCGCTGGCGGATCTTCCTCTGATCCTTGAAGAAACTCAAAATCGGGTGGGCTCGCCGAGGATCGTCGATCGGACCCGCGCCGCCGGCTCGAAACGGAACGCGTATCTGACTTCGGTGGAAGCGCAGCGCGGCGAAGAAAAGATCGCCCGCATCGTCGTCGACTATCTCGTCGATCTCCCGCTCGACTCGTTTCCGAACGAAGTTCCGCCGGCGACGGCTCCGCCCGTCGTGAAGCTCGAAGTCGTGCCCGGCTATGAAGCGGTGCAGCTTCCGCTCACGGTCGCCGAGATGCCGACGGGGCTCGCGTGGAAGAAGGACGGCACGCTGGTATTCACGTCGCTCAAAGGGCGCGTGGTCGAAGCGCGCGATACGAACGGCGACGGGCTCGAAGACACGCTCCGCCCCGTGAGCGATGATCTCGCCGCGCCGTATGGGATCGCCGTTGCCGAGCAAGACGGGAAGGAAGTGCTCGACGTCGTCAACAAGTTCGGCCTCGTTCGCTTGCACGACGACGACGACGACGGCGACGGCTATCGCGAGCGGATCGAAGTCGTCGCCTCCGGTTGGGGGCATACCGACGACTACCATGACTGGGCCGTCGGGCTGCCGAAGATTCCCGGCGGCGGGTACTACGTGGCGCTGCCGTGCCAACAAGACGAGCGCGATCCGAAGAAAGCGGCGCTCCGCGGGCAAGGGCTCCGGCTACTACCGCGCACGCCGACGAAGGATGATCCGCGGCGCTTTAAGATCGAGCCGTTTTGCGGGGGCCTGCGCTTTCCGATGGGCTTGGCCGTTAACCGCGCGGGGGACCTCTTCGCCAGCGACAACCAAGGAAACTACAACCCGTTCAACGAGATCAACCACCTGACGCCCGGCGCTCGCTATGGATTCATCAACAAGCTGGAATCGCAGCCGGGCTTCGCGCCGCCGGTGGAGACGCCGGCCGTCGAGTTGCCGCATCCGTGGACCCGCAGCGTGAACGGCATTTGCTTTCTCGACACGCCGCCGGCGGTGCGCGAGAAGCTCCGTCGCGAAGGTCGCGCTGAAAACTTGTTCGGCGAGTTCGAGGGGCACTTGATCGGCTGCGAATACAACTACCGCGCGCTCTATCGGATGGCGCTGGAAAAGATCGACGGCACGTATCAAGGAGCCGCGTTTCCGTTCAGTGCCTCTCCCCAAGAGACCGGGCCGAAGGAAAAACAGCCGACGTTCGAGGGTCCGACGGTTTGCGAAGTCGCGCCGAGCGGCGACCTCTACGTCGGCAACTTGCAGGACAGCGGTTGGGGAGGCGGGCGGAACACCGGTTCGATCGTGCGCCTGCGGCCCCATGGCAAGCTGCCGGCCGGGCTGGCCTCGATCTCGGCCCAGGCCGACGGCTTCACGCTACGCTTCACGCAGCCGGTCGAGCGAGCGGCGGCGAGCGAGGCGTCGGCGTATACCGTGGAATCGTTTCGCAGGATTTCGACCCCGCAATACGGCGGAAACGACGTCGAGCGGGAAGCGGTGCGCGTGAAATCGGCGATCACCTCGGACGACGGTCGCCAAGTTCGCCTCACGCTTGATAAGATGAAGCAGGGCTTCGTATACGAATTCCACCTGCGAAGCCTCGCGCCGGCCGGCGAACCGTTCTTTCCGGCGGAAGCGTTTTACACGCTCAAGCGGATTCCGCGCGGCCCTTAAGCACAGCACCATCATCGATCGCAGCACCCTACGCGCGCCGCCTCATTAGCAGGCGGCCCGAGAATGGTTTCGAGTTATGCCCGAGCAAAGTCAGTTTCTCTTCATCACCTGCCAAGTCGGCGCCGAGCCGGCGCTGAAGCGCGAGTTGGCGAAGTATCGCCCGTCGTTTCGTTTCGCTTATTCGCGACCCGGCTTCCTGACGTTCAAGCTTCCGGAAAAGCATGGCTTGAAAGACGATTTCGATCTGAAGGCGATCTTCGCGCGGGCCTACGGTTTCTCGCTCGGCAAGGTCGCGGTGCCGGAGTCGTTCGTCTGCACGGCGTCGCTCGCACCGACGCTCGTCGCGCCGGCCGAAGAAGTGTGGAAGCTCGCCGCCGGGCGCGAGTTCGAAGCGTTGCACGTGTGGCCGCGCGATCGCTTCGCGCCGGGCCAGCACGATTTCGAAGTCGCGCAGACGGCCGAGTCGTATGCCGCCGACCTAGCGATTCGCGCCGCCGCGCCCGAGCAGTTCGCCGCGTTGAAGACCAAGCAGCCGACGCAAAAGGGAGATCGGGTTCTCGATGTCGTCCTAGTCGACGCGAACCTGTGGTGGGTCGGGTTTCATCGAGCCGACGGCTTGCCGACGCGCCGGCCCGGCGGCATCTTCGAAGAGATCGGGCTGCCCGACGACGCCGTCTCGCGGGCCTACTTGAAGCTCGAAGAAGGGCTGGCTTGGAGCGGTTTGCCCGTCGAGCCGGACGACCATGCGGCCGAGATCGGCTGCGCGCCGGGCGGAGCTTGCCAAGCGCTCTTGAATCGGGGGCTGTTGGTCACCGGGATCGATCCGGCCGAGATGGACGCTTACGTCGCCGGGCATCCGAACTTTCGCCATTTGCGGATGCGCGGCAGCGATGTGAAGCGCCGCGAGTTCTCCGGCGTGAAGTGGTTGATGACGGACATGAACGTCGCGCCGAACTACACGCTCGACACGGTCGAAGCGATCGTGACGCATCCCGACGTCCACATCGAAGGGATGCTGCTGACGCTCAAGCTGCTCGACTGGGAACAAGCCGACGACGCGGCGGAATACGTGTCGCGCGTACAGAGTTGGGGGTTCGGCAAGGTTCACTGTCGGCAGTTGCAACACAACCGTCGCGAGTTTTGCCTCGCCGCCGAACGAAAAGGGGCGCCCGCTCCGCTTGAGAAACTCGAAGAGCGAGCCACGCGCAAGCTCGCGAAGATTGCGAAGAGCGTCGTGGGGGCCGGGAGCGGCGATGTGGTTGTCGCGAAGGTTGCCGCGAAACCGCAAGCGGAGGGGCGGCCCGAGGGGGCGCCGCGGAAGTCGAACCAAGAACATAAACGAACTAAGAAGGAACGAACTCACTTGGAACCCATTACCGGCGAACAAGACGAACTGACGCAAGAACAACTCGACTGGAACAATCGCGATCAAGGTGAATCGAAGCCTGCCGCGCGGCCGTCGAAGTCGAAGGAGATTTTCGCCGCGAAGAAGAAAATGCCGGTGCCGGTCCCTAAGTCGACACGAACGCTTGCGCATCCGACGCCGGGCTCGAACGCTTCAAGGTCCTTTTCCTCAAGGCCCTCTCCGTCGACGTCATCTTCGGCAGCGAAGACGAGCCCTGCTCCGGCAACCGCGACACCGCCGGCAGCCGCTCCGCCGCAATACAAGCTCGGCCTGAAGCGCAAGGAAGAGCTCAATGCGAAAGAGCCGCCGAAGCCGATCGCGAAGCTCGGAGCGCAAGGGGTGAAGCGCCGGCCGAAGCCGATTCAGAAGAAGAAGCGCGGCTAAAGTAGCAGGCACGTTCCACGTGCCGTAGCCACCTGCCACATCGAAGCGCGCTGCGACATTGGTTCGCGCTCCGCTTGTTACTTATTAAGAGTGCGGCTCGATCCGGCTTGGCGATACTAAATCGTTCGTGGTTACGGCACGTGGAACGTGCCTACTACTTTAGCGGACGACGATTTTAGCGGACTACGATGCCGGAGTAGATCGTGCGTCGGCCGGTGGGTGTTTCGAGCACCAGAGCGCCGTCGGGAGCGATGCCCGTGCAGAGGCCGGTCACCCGCTCGTCGCCGATGGTGAGGGTCAGCGACGAACCACGTTGCGTGCAGAGTTCGTCGGCGAGGGTCGCTAAGTCTTCGCGCTGCCGGCCGAGATCGGCGAAGGCCGTGCCGAGTGCCTCGAGCAATTCCGACAAGAGATCGGTTCGATCGAGCGGTGCGCCGACTTCGTCCGCGAGCGAAGCGACGATCGCCGCGACTTCGGGCGGAGCGGCGGCGACGGAGTTGTTCACGTTCAAGCCGATGCCGACGATCTGGCGCCCGTCGCCGAGCGCTTCGACGAGAATGCCCGCGAGCTTGCGCGGGCCGAGATAAACGTCGTTCGGCCAATGGATACCGACGGCGGGACTCGGCAGATGCCGCGTCACGACTTCTACGAGCGCCGTCGCCGCGGCCAGCGGCACCATGCTCGCATAGCGCTGCGCGATGCCGAACCGCGCCGGATCGATGAGCAAGCTCCACGCCAGGCTCCCCGCGCCGGTCCACCAACGGTTGCTGCCGCGCCCGCGGCCGGCCGTTTGCTCTTCGGCGATCGCGAGCAAGCCGACGTCTTTATGAAGGTCCCCGGCACGACGACGCGCGACGTCGTTCGTCGAGTCGACGGTGCGCGCGTAGTCGACTTCGGCGATGAACGTCGGCAACCGCAAGCGAGATGGATCGAGATCGAAAGACATGCGCAGGGCAGCGACCGGGGACTAAGCCGCAGCGGCACTAAGCAGGGACCGGCTGCTTCTCGGGATGCAGATAGATGAAGCTCTTGCCGAGCCGGCCGCCGTAGTTGCCGGCCGATATTTTTACGAGGCCCGGCACATCGAGCGCGGCCTCGACGGCTGCGTGGGTCGCAGCGCAAATCGTCGGTAGGTCGCGACCGTTGAGGATGATCTCCATGACCGAAGCCACGCCCGGCGGCAGCTTCGACTTCTCGCCGAGCTTCTCGCGCAAGGTCGGGCAGAATTCCGCGTAGGTACTGGCGATCGTAAACTTATAGCTGCTGCCGGCCTTCGAGCCGCTTCCGGCGACACCGCCGGGGAAGGGTTGGATAATGCCCGGCGTCCGCGCCGCCGCATCGCGCCCGCGGCAAGCCGCTTCGAGCGCTGCGTCGACGGAGCTGCCGAGGAACCAGAGGTTGCCTCCCATCAAGCCGTCGCGATAGCCGAAGCGACGGTCGAGCGCAAACTCGCCGCCGAGAATCGGCACGACCCATACCGGCCGGCCGTGGCGCACGTCGCGAAACTGATGGTGGTCGCCGAAGTAAGCGATCTTGCGACCGAGCTTGAAATACTCCGTCGACTCCGGCGCGGTCTCCACCAAATTGAAGCAGGCCGTCGTCGGGCACGTAAGCACGTTCTGGCTCAGCCGCACCAACAGCGAACGCTCCAAGCGCGCAGCGCGGTCTTTATGAAACCGCGGCACATGGAACTGCACGATCGCGCCGGGCCGGCCGTCGGGAGTGTTAAACGATTCATCGCCGCCGGGCCCGACGTAGCGATCCAAGCCCGCCTCGCAATCGCAGAGGATCGTGCTCGAGGCGTTCCCCGTCGCCGCTTGCACGGCATGGTCGAGCCACGTCCGATCGCGGGCCGTGATCAACACCTCGGCGTAGATGCTGCGGAACGCCTCGGCGTAGGTGTCGTCGACGAGGGATGCGAAGCGAGCAGGATCGACCGGCATGGGAGAAGGGGCCAGAGAAAGTGGTCGGTGGTCAGTGGTCGGTGGTCGGTGGTCGGTGGAGTCGACCATCCGCCAACGCTTCGATGCCGGACGCTTACCCGTTGCGGGTCGGCATTTGGCGGTTGTAGATCGTCGCTTCCGTGATGATCTTGTCCATATAGATGTCGTGCGCGGCGGTCGGGATCTCGGGGAACATCTGGCACTCGAACGCCAGCGCGACGAGCGGGCAGTCCATGCGCGAGTGTTCGAGCAGCTTGTCGTAGTAGCCGAAGCCGTGACCGGTGCGAGCGCCGCGGGCGTCGAACGCCACGCCCGGCACCATGATCAGGTCGAGCTCTTCAGGGCGAATCTTCTTCGCCGGCAGATCGCGGAGGTCGGCCCGAGGCTCGAGAATCTTATACATGCCGATCGCCAACTCGTTCATATCTTCCAAGAGGAAGAGGTCGAGCATGCCGTCTTCGCGGCACCACGGCACGACGATCCGCTTGCCGTGCGTCAGGGCCGTGGCGAGGTAGTGCCGCGTGCGGACTTCGCTGCGCACATCGACGTAGTACATCACGGTCTTCGCGGCTGCATACTCGGGCAAAGCGACGAACTTCTCGCAGATTCCGCGGCTCAACTCGTCCTTGTTTTCCAGCGCACCCCGGGCCGCATGGGCCTGTTCGCGAATCACCTTCTTGCGGGCGTGCATCTCGTCGGCCGAGGCCTGAGCGGAAGGGTTGCTGGTGTTTGAGGCGAGTTGATCGGTCGTCATCCTTGCTCTCCGGTTCGGGTTGCGTTCCGTAATGGCCGGCGGAGCGAATCGAGTTGCCGGCACGCGAGTGCTATCGTAGCGAAAACGGCACGCTTGGCAATCTCTAGAGCTCGTTGTCGGTGCTGAAGCACTCTCGGCCAGCCGGCCATTTTGCGGCTCGCGCGCGTCGGCAGATCGTCGTTCGATCTTGACCGAAAAACTTCGCCCCACTAATTAAGTTGCCCCAATCCTCATTTATTACCGCAAATTCAGTTGCTCGCGGTCTCTCAACCCCTTGTTCGCCATGCCACGGCTCGTGAAAAACTCGACGCCTCGCATTGCCCCTGCGGCGACTCGTTGCCGGTGGCCGTGGTTGTTCGTCGTTGCCTTGTCGCTGTTGCCCTCAATCGCCTGGGCACAGCGCGTGCAATTTCCCTCGACCACACCGGCGAGTCCGTTCAGCAGCGCCGCTCCGCAAAGCTCGTTCACGCCCGCCACTCCCACGCCGACCTACTCGGCTCCATCGGTAACGAACCCTTACTCGGCTCCGCTCCCCGGCACACAGGCTCCCTCGCTGACACCGGCGTGGGATCCTTACGCGATGCCCGGCTCGGCGGCCACGCCTCCTCCGGCGCTGCAACCCTACGGTTACCAACCGGCGAACCCGCAACTGGGATATCCGTTTCAAGATTGGTCGGCCCCTTCGACGAAGCTTGTGCAAAACTTGGGGATGCGCTACACCTGGATCAATCGCGGCGGCAACGGCACGGATAATTTCGGGATCGAAGATCTCGACTTTTGGGCTTCGTTGGCGTTCCCGTTTTTCCACAACGTGAACATCGCGCCGATCTTGTTCACGCCCGGCTTCAACTTTCATTTCCTTCAAGGCCCGAGCTCTACGCCGGCGCGCGATCTGCCGGGCACCACGTACGATGCGTTCGGTCAGTTGAGTTGGAAGCCGCAGTTCAACGAACGGTTCGGGGCCGATCTCGCGCTGAGCGTCGGCGTCTACTCCGACTTCTCGTACACCGACCACACGAGCATCCGGATCCTCGGCCGAGGTGTCGGCACTTGGCAGTTCAACCCGCAATGGCAAGGGGTGTTGGGAGTCGTCTATCTCGATCGGTTGGATATCAAAATCTTGCCTGCGGCCGGATTTATTTGGAAGCCGCACGACGACGCGAAGTTCGAGCTGCTCTTTCCGCAGCCGAAGCTCTCGCAACGCATTACGAACTACGGCACCTACGAATTGTGGGGCTACCTCGGCGGCGAATACGGCGGCGGTCAGTGGTCGATCACGCATGCCAACGGCTCGCACGACGTCGTCAACTACAACGACTTCCGCGTCTATCTCGGGATCGAAGCGATCGGCCCGCGGTTGCGCGGCCACGCGGAAATCGGCTATGTCTTCCATCGCGAAATCCTCTATCTCAACAGTCCTCCTAAACTCGACTTGAGCGACAGCATCATGCTGCGCGCCGGCGTCAGTTACTAATTCGGAAGACTCAACCGGTGGACTGTCGCACAGCTATCCTTGCAGATGCGACATTCGCGAACGGCAGCCGCGCGGGCAAAGCCGTGCGATGCGTCGGTCTAAGAATTTGCGTCGCGATCATGCTTGCGCTCGCCATGAGTGCCGCAGCGAACGGGCAATTGTCCGGCCCGCCGATGCAGTTGCCGACGCATTCGGCGTTTCGCGAAGACGCCAAGCCGGGGGTCGCGCGGCTCTATGATCTTCCCTCGGTGCAAGGCGAAACCACAACGACTCCGAAGCCGCTCCCGCGTGCGCCGGTGATCGCCTCGCCGGCGACTCCCCGACTGTTCGCTCCGACGTTCAACGTGGCCTTAGCGCCACCTTCGGTCGACCAGCGCGACTATGTGCCGAATCCTCCTTACGCCACCTCGCCCCTCACATCGCCGGAGATTCCGCTGATGGCGCCGGTGGAGACGCCGCTGTTCAGTTGGCGACCGTCGCACATCCCCGAGGGGGCGAAGACGGGCATCTTTCAACAAAGCCTGTTTCGCACAACCTATCTGCCGCGCATCGGTGCCGACGGCTTCGGCATGACGAGCCTCACGAAGCAATTCACGTTCGCCCTGCCGCCGTTTATTTCCGGTTCGCCGATCTTGGTCTCGCCGAGTTACACGACGCACTTCCTCGACGGGCCGGCGCCGATCGACGTGCCGCCGCATCTGATCGACGGCGAAATCGAATTCCGCTACATGAAGCAAGCGACCCCCAGGCTCGGCATCGATATTTCGGTAGCGCCGAGCTACTACGGCGACGGTCATAACAAAACGAGCGACGCTTGGCGTGTGACGGGCCGAGCACTCGGCGCTTGGAGTTGGAACGAACGCTGGCAGATCGTCTTCGGCGGCGTTTATACCGGGCGCAGCGACTTCCCGGCGGTTCCGGTGGCCGGAGCCATCTGGAAACCTGCGAGCGACATCCGCATCGAAGCGATCTTTCCTCGGCCGCGCGCGTATTTCCGGCCGTTCGTGAACGGTACGATCGAGCATTGGGTTTACCTCGGCGGAGAGTATGGCGGCAACACTTGGGCCATCGAGCAACCGGGCGGCATCTCCGATAAGATGACGTATGCCGACCTCCGGCTCTTGGTCGGCTGGGAACGACGAGCTCCCCGCGGCTTCAGCGGACGCTTCGAAGCCGGTTGGGTGTTCGACCGTTCGATCGAGTTCAACAGCGGCAGCCCGGGCCTCGATCCTTCGGACACGTTGATGGTCCGCGGCGAAATGAGCTTCTAGGGTCTCTCATTCCACGGTCGCTATGCTTTCCATCCGCATCCTGACGCCGGCCGACATCCCGCTCGGCATGCGTTTGAAAGAACTCGCCGGCTGGAACCAGACGGAAGCCGATTGGCGCCGGCATCTCGCGCTGGAGTCGGCCGGCTGCTTCGTCGGCTGCTGGAACGGCACGCCGGCCGCAACCTTGGCGACGACGGTCTTCGGCGGGGACGCAGTCGCCGGCAGTAGCGCCTGGATCGCGATGGTCCTGACCGATCCCGACTTTCGCCGGCGCGGCATTGCCAACGCCTTGCTCGAACACGCGATCGAAACCTTGGAGCGACGCGGCGCGACGTCGATCTGGCTCGATGCCACGGAGATGGGCCAGCCCGTCTATGAGAAACTCGGCTTCCGGACGCAGTTCCAGCTCACGCGCCGGCGCGGGATCGCACAAGCGATCGAATCCGCCGGCGACGGAGTCGCCCTCCGACCGATGACCGCCGAGGAACTCGCCGGGGGCGAAGTCGCCGATCTCGATCGGGCTGCGACCGGTGCCGATCGTCTATCGTTGCTGGCCTCGCTCCGCGACGGGCTGCCCGAAGCAGCCGTGACGGCGATGAGCGACCCGCGCGAAGTTACGGCCGTGCTCGGCTTCGGGCTCGCGCGCTCGGGGAGCCGAGCGACTCAGGTCGGCCCCGTGATCGCGCGCACCGAGGCGGTCGGACGCGCGCTGCTGGCATTCGCCGTTCGGCAGTTCGCCGGCCGTGAGATCTTGATCGATGTGCCCGATCGGAACGAGGCAGCCAACCGCTTCCTCCAGCAGGCCGGAGTGGTGCCGGAGCGTGCTTTTTATCGAATGGTACGAAAATCTCCGAAATGTGAAGTTGCATACGAGTACAGGGAGTCGGAGGTCTGGGCGAGCGCAGGGCCGGAGTATGGGTAAACTGCGTCACTGTCTGCGTCGGGTTGTGTCGGCCAGCGTACGACCCTAACGATTACAAATATCTAGGTAAACTGCGTGGAGTTTGACACCGCCTCATCGAACGCTAAAAGTAAGCCAACCCAGATGCCGCTCGTTTCCGTTTCGCGGCATCGATTTGTGCTTAAAGGAGTTGGAATATGGATCGTAATCGTCGTTCGTTCTTGCGTCGTGCTTTGCTGGCCGTTGCCGCTGTTGCCGCGGTCGGTGCCGTGACGACGCAAGCCAAGGTTGCCGAAGCTCGCTGCCGTCGCCGCCGTTGCAAGTCGGGCGGCTGCTGCTAATTGCGAAGTAGACGCAATTCGAAGATATCGGAAGCCGCTCGTCTCCCGCGACGAGCGGCTTTTTCATGCGCCGCGCCAACGCGAATGCCCCGTCGCCGGCGTAGTTGCTATCGCTCGTCTCAGGCCCGGCAACTAAACTTCAACGACAGCAGACCGGTTTCGTCACTACTTCGCCGCGGCTCGTGCTCATGTTTAGATTGCCTCGTTTCGGCTGGTATCCCTTCGTCGCCGTCGTGGTTTGCGCGGCGGGTGCGGCGGGGATCGCCCTCATCGACGGCCGCTCGTCGATCGCTCCGGCCGATTCGGCTGCCGCTGCGCCTCTCAAATACGAGGCCATCCCGTTCGACGGTGCCGCGGCCTTCAAGCACCTCGAAGAACTCTGCGCCTTGGGCCCTCGCCCGAGCGGTTCGAAGGCGATGACCGCGCAGCAAGAGTTGATCGTCAAGCATTTCACCGCTTTGGGTGCCGACGTCCGACGACAGACGTTTCAAGTCCGGCATCCGGTCGACGGCACGCCGGTCGAGATGTCGAACTTGATCATCGCCTGGAATCCCACGGCGAAAGAACGCTATCTCGTCTGCACGCATTACGATACCCGACCGTTTCCCGATCAAGACCGCGTGAACCCGCGCGGCACGTTCGTCGGCGCAAACGACGGCGGCAGCAGTTCCGCGCTCCTCATGGAGCTCGGGCGACACATGCAAGGGTTGCGAGGCAAGAACGGCGTCGACTTCATTTACTTCGACGGCGAAGAACTCGTGTTCAGCGAGACCGATCGCTACTTCCTCGGCTCCGAACATTTCGCGGCGAACTACCGCGCCGAACCGCCGGGCTATCGCTATCGCCAAGGGCTCTTGCTCGACATGGTCGGCGACGCGAACCTCGCGATCCGGCAAGAGCAGAACAGCGTCAAGCTCGCGCGCTACGTCGTCGGCGACGTCTGGGGCGCAGCGTCGCGTCTCGGAGTTCGCGAGTTCGAGCAGCGCGCCGGCCCGACCGTTCGCGACGATCATCTGCCGCTGAACGAGATCGCGCGTATTCCCACGGCCGACGTCATCGACTTCGACTATCCCTACTGGCATACAGAAGCCGATACGCCCGACAAATGCTCCGCCGCCAGCTTGGAGAAGGTCGGGCGAGTCGTTTACGAATGGTTGCGCGCCAACGTGAATCGCTAGCGCGAGCCGGCCGTAGCAAGCGCGTGCCTTCTCGGCCGCCCGAGCCTATAATGCGGCTCCGCCGTCGCTTGTTTCTCGGCGGTGATCACATCGCGAGATCTTCGTCGTGCCGTCCGTCGTGTTTTACTTGGGCGTGGCTTTGGTGCTCGTCGGCATCGGGCTCGTGTTCTTCGAGCGCCGAGGGCTCGCCGATCCGGCGGCAGGCCCGTTCGCGCGGCAGCGCTCGGTGCGGCGCTTGCGGATCGGTTTTCAGATTCTCTTTCTCGGCGCCGCGGTCGTGGCGGGAGAAGCGATCGATCCGCGCAGCCACCCGCTGGCGTACATCAGCGATTGGATCGGAGCGGCCTTGATCGCGTTGGCTCTGTTACGGTCGGCCACGCTCGACTACATCGCCTCGCGACGGCATTGGAGCGCAGAATTGCGGCGCAGTGCGACCGAAATGGAAAAAGCTCGCGCCGAACTCCGGCAACATCTCGGGCCCGACGCGGAAGCGGTCGATTGACCCGCCCGGTTGCGGCAGCGTAGACTGGCTGGCATCACGATTCCCCGGCGATTCGCACCGTTCGCCACGGCCGAGGGGAGCCCGCGCCGCGATCCTTGCGATGCTTTGCTTATGATGGACTATTTTCGACTCTGCGTGGCGCTCGCGCCCCTTTCGATCTACATGATCGGCTTGGCGGTGCTCAACTTTCGTCGCCGACCGGTGGTGGTCGCCGGCTCGCGCGACATGGCGTTTCTCGGACTCGGCACGATCGGCTTGCTGCTCGTCGGCCCGATCGAGTTGCTGTTGCCTTCGCTGCCGGACCATGTGACCGGCTATGTGTGGATGCTGCTGCTGGTGTTGTACTGTTTGTTTCTTACGCTCGGCGTGTTGCTCAGCAAGCCGCGCCTCGTGGTCTACAACGTTACGCTCGACCAGCTGCGGCCGGCGCTCGCCGATGCCGTGAACGATCTCGATGCCGATGTCCGTTGGGCCGGCGGCAGCGTGGCTCTGCCGAAGCTGCACGTCGAGTTCTATTTCGACGATCATCCATCGGTGCGCAACGTGTCGCTCGTCGCCACGGCGACGCCGCAAAGTTACGCCGGCTGGCGCGTGCTCGAACGGGCCTTGAAAGAGCAACTGCGGAGTTCCGTCGAGACGACCCCCAACGCTTGGGGACTCGGCGTGCTGATCGCCGCGCTCGGCATTCTCTGCCGCATCGGTTGGATCGCCTGCATGCATCCGCAAGAGATTGCGCAAGGCTTCACCGACATGATGCGGTTCTGAAGAAGGCTCGCCCGACAGCGATTACTCTTCCGCTTGCTCGGTGCGTCTTGCCTCTGTAGGCGATTTCTTTTTCGAGCGCGGCCTCTTCGGCGGTCGGGCCGCGAGCTCGATGGCCGTTTCTTCGGCGCTGAGCAAGTGGAAGCGAAGTCGAAACGCGCGATAACCTTGATCGAGTCGCTCCGCATACAGCGTGCGGATCTCGGTCAGCAACGCCTCGGCCGAGAGGAAGCCGTCGAGCCGGGCGTCTTCCTCCGTCAGCTCTTCCAAGCAGACCGGATCGATCTGCGTGATCCGGATATAGCCGATGCCGGGGATATAGCTGCGCTGGCCGGCGCGGAAGCGGCAAAACTTCCAGAGCCGGACGGTTTGCGTTTTGCTTCCGTCGCGAATCGAATCGAGAAACTTTTTCTTGAAGAGCAGCATAGGCCCGCCAGCGTAGGAGCGCCGGAAGGTCGGGTCAAGAAAATCGAGAACGCGCGACTTCCCTCGTGCCGCAACCTCGCTTGCGGTTTCGCGGAAGTCACGCCATCGACGCGGCTTTAGTTCATCCCGAGATCGCGAAGGAAGTCGTCGAGTTCGGCGTCGTTCTTCTGTGAAGCCGGAGCCGCTGCCGGTTGGGGCACCGGCTTCGTGCCGTTTTTCGCAGGCTCCGCTTTCTTCGGCTCAGCCATCTCCGCGACCGGCTCCGCTGCTTCGAGCCCGAACACGCCGAGATCGATCGCGTCGTTCTTCGGCGCGGAGGCAAGATCGAGGAAACCAAGATCGATTTCCGCGGAAGGCACATGTGCGACTTCCGCCGACGGGTCGATCGAGGCGGCCGGCGATTCCTCGACCGGCGTCGTCTCCGCGACGTCGTCGGAGAGGGAGAGGAAACTCAGATCCATCTCGGCCTCGTCTTTGGCATCGTCCTTCACGTCGCTCGGCGCAGCGTTTTCTACCGAAGCGCCGGCGTCCGTCGGCCAAGGGGCGGTTTCCGCCTTCGCCGTTTCGGTCTCGGCGAACATCGCGTCGAGATCGAACTCGGGCTCGCGCGTCGCTCGCGATGGGTCGTCGAGCCCGGCGAGGAACGACTCGGCCTCTTCGACCACACTCGGCGAACCGAGATAGGCGACGGTCCGATCGGTCTCGCCGTCGTTGCGGCCGGTGTCGTTCTTCTTGGCGGCTAATTCGGGATTGGCATTCGCATCGAGCGGTTCGTCGGCTGTCTCGTCGACGAAAGAAAATGCCTCGACTTCGCCGGAAGCCACGGCCTCGGCCGGCGGCGTACTTTCGGCTTTCGGGATGCCCCACGGATCGGCATCGCCGGCAGGTTCGTCGAAAGCAAACACCGAGGTCGCAGCGTCCGCTTCCGAGGTCGGCGCAGCGCCCCATTGCAGAGTTTCATTCGACGACGCATCGTTCGATTGCGCATCGTTCTCCGGCGAGCTTGTCTGCGGCTCTTCGTCGACGGGAGGAGTCGCCGTCGTGTCGGTCGCGGCGGCGATGCTCGGGGCCGACTTCGGACGAGGCTCGAACGAGCGGCCGGCCGGCGTTTCCGGCTCCATCGCGACGACGTCGAAGCGCGGCGGCCGAACGCTGACACGGGTCAACGAGCGCAACGAAGAACTCAGCCGCAGATCGACATCGACCGAGCGCTGCCGATTCGAGACCGGCGGCGCTGCGGGCACGGACGGGGCTGCAGGAGCAAGCGCCTCCGCAGCAGGAGCCGCCTCGTCGATTGGTTCGAGGCCCATCAGCTCAAAAGGGGGCGCGTCGCCGGCCGGTGAATCTTGAGCCGCTGAATCCGAAATCGCCGAGTCTGCGGCGACGGATACTTCGGCATCGGCTTCGAGCACTGCCGGTTCCCATGCTTCAGGCGAGGACGACAGCGGCACTTCCTGCGACCACGGGTCGCTTGGAGCGGACGCAGCTTCGGCTGCCAGCGACTCGCTCGCGGCCGGCGATTCCGAGTCGGCAGCCGGTTCCGGCGCTGCTTCGGAATCCCAAGCGGAGAAGAGATCCTCGTCTTTCGCTGCCGCTACTTCTTCCTTCGCCTCTGGGGCGGCTTCGCCTACTGCGGTCTCGGCCGGTAGGGCATCGGCTGCGACAGGGTCGAGCGACGCCATCCAATCGTGCGGATCCGGCGCTGCCGTCGGCTCAGCCGCCGCACTCGACTCGGAAGTCGATTCGGCGAGCGTGAAGTCATCGAAGAGGCCGGGCGATTCGCTCTCCGTTGCGGGAGCGGGGGGCGAGGCCTCAGCGTCTACTTTTTTTTCAACCGCGGGCGCGAAGTCGTCCAGAAAAAACGGTGCTTCCGCTGCCGGGCTTTCGACGATGGGGCTTTCAACGGCCGGGCCTTCTACTGCCGGGTTCTCGGCAACCGGTGCTTCGGCACTCCATTCGTCGAAGTTCCATTCCTCATCGGTCGGTTTCTCTTCGGCCGACTTCGCCTCAGTCGATTCCGTAGCCGCCGGCTCCGCGACAACCGGCTCGCTCACGACCAGTTCTTCTACGGCAGCTGTTTCTGCAACAGCATCTGCGGGCTTCGGCTCCTCGGCGCTCGGCTCTTCCGTAAAGAAGTCGCCGGCGAAGAGATCGAATTCGTCGCTCGCAGCCGACTCGACAGGAGCATCGGCGGGGGCCGCTTCGCTAACTGCCGCTTCACCGGCAGCGGCTTGGTCCCAACTATTTTCCGGAGGCGTGGCTTCGCTCGGCTTCTCGGCCCCCCAGGCCACGGTCTGGTCAGGAGTTTCTAAAGCCGGAGCTGCGGCCGGCGAAACGTCGTCGAGCGGGATCGGCGCGTCGAGCGATTTCCAGCCGGACGTGACCACCGAAGCGGCCTGGTCGTCGAAGATCGGTCCGATCGCAGCGCCGCCGGTTTTTGGGCCCGTCACGTCGAACATCGGTAGCGGGCTATCGTCGAGCGGGATCGGGTCGAACGATTGCTTCGGCGGCGCGACGGGAAGTTTATTCACGACCGGCGCATCGGCAGCAGTCGCCGACTTCTTCGCAGGCTTGCTCGGCTTCGCTTTCGGTTTTGCGGAGCCGGAGAAGAGCATTTTGATTTTGTCGAAGACCGAGACTTTCGCGACCGCGGGCTTCGAGGCCTTCGCCGGCGTCGTCTTGCTCGGCGCCACCAGGGGCGCTGCCGGAGAGACGAACTGCTCGGTGACGTCTAACTCAGCGGCATCTAGCTCCGGGGCGTCTTGCTTGGCCGAGATGGGGCCGACGGCGAAGTTCGTCGGCGGTGCGAGATCGAAGCTCGGCGCTGCGGCACTCGGAGCAGCCGCAGAGAAATCGGCGAACATGTCGGCTGCGGCTTCCGGCTCGTTCGCTTTCGGTTCGTCGGAAGTCGCCGCCGGCGAGGCCTCGCCCGAGAGGAAATCGAAATCATCGGCCGGCGCCGAAGTCGACTTCATCGGTTCCAACGCCACCGGTTCCGTGGCCAGAGGGGCGAAGCTCGGCGGCGCGATCGCGGGTGCCTGCTTGGCAACTTCCGGCAGAGCGGGCTTGAGGATCGAGGGGATGTTCGCCGCCGTCTTGCCCGAGTCGAGATCGAGGCCGGTGAAGGCGACCGTTTCGTCCGAGGTCTTCGGCTTCGGCTTCTTCTTCACATCGAAGTTCGAGAAGTCGAACGTCGGCTCTTGCTTCGCTTCGATCGGCTCGATGGCCGGCGGAGGGGCCGATGGAACCTCGTCGAGATCTAAGGAAATCTCCTCGAGTTCTTCTTCCTTGAGTTCTTCGACGGGAGATTCGGCCGCCGAATCGTCTAACGAATCGAAATCGAAAGTCGGTTCGTGCTCCGCAGCGACGGCATCGGCGAGCGACATCGACTCCGAAGCGGCATCGAAGACCGGCACTTCGGCCGGAGGCGCGTCGAACGTGAACGACTCGGCTCGTTCGGCCGGCGCGACAGCCGCGGCATCGGCCGCTGCGTGGAAGGGGGGCTCGTCGATAGCCGGCTCTTCCATGACGATGTCATCGGCTTCTTCGACCTCAGCAGCCGAGGCCATCTCCGGCATCGGGGGCAATTCGGAAACTGTCGGCGGAGCGACCGGCTCGGTGAACGGAAACTCGTCGACGTCGGCCGGCGACGGCGCGGCGGCTGCCGGTTGCTGCGGCGTTTCTTTCGCGAGCGTTTCTTCGACGAGAACATCGTCGAGCGCGATCTCTTCCGGCGACGGTGTTTCGTCCCAGACGAGCTCTTCTTCGCGCGCTTCGAAAGGGGCCGGCTCTTCGGCCGATTCTTCGATCGATGAAGCTGCCGCGGAAGGCGTTTCCGGGAAGTCGTCGAAAAGTTTTTGTTCGTCTGGTGCCGGTTGCTCGTCTGTCGCTACGAGGTTTTCGACTTCTTGCTGATCAGCTGCTTCGGCAGCAGGAGCCATTTCGGTCGGCGCTTCGGCGACGTCGTCCAAGAACGCGTCGAGGTCGAGATCGTCGTCGAGCGAAGCAGCGCTTTCCATCGCAGGCGCGGGAGCTTCGATCGGCTCTGGTTGAACCGATTCAGGCTGAACCGGTTCCGACTTAGCCTCGAGTTCGGCGCTCTTCGATTCGATCTCTTCCGGCGCCACTTTCGCTTTCGCCGAGCCGGTGAAATCGAACTGCGAGGCGAGATCGTCGAAGCCGACTTCCGCCTTGGCGGGACCGGCCAACGGTTCGGCAGCGGCGGGGCCGGCGGAAAGGAAATCGAAATCGAGACCGCCGCTCTTCTTCGGTTTTTCGGCAGGCGGCTGCTTTTCGACCGGCTGCTTCGCAACCGGTGCCGGAGGTTCGATCTTCGGAGCCGGCGGTTCGATCTTAGCGGCCGGTGCTTTGGTAGCCGGTGCGCTCGCTTCCGGTTTCGACTTCCCCTTTTCTACGGACTTCTCAACTTTTTTTTCAACTACCTCGGGCTTAATCTCCTCGAAAAACGACTCGTCGAGCTCGACGTCTTCGGCTTTGAAATCAACCGTCTTCTCGGACGTGGCACTGAAGTCGGTCGTCAGTTGATCGCCGCTCTTGGCCTTCGGTTCGTCGAAGCCGAGTTCGCTGAAGTCGATCTCGCCGGCGTCTCGTTCGCTCGGGGCAGATTTCTTTGCATCTGGAACTTCGTCGAGCAAGAAGTCGAGATCCATTTCGTCGGTCTCGCCGCCGCTCGGTGCTTTCGGCTTGTCGGCCTGCTTCGGCGCAAGCGGAGCCTTGGCGATCGGCTTCTTCGCGGCGTCGGGCAACTTCGCTTCGATGGTTTGTTCGGCCGATGAGCCGGCGGCCTTCTGTTTCGGTTCCGGCGCTTCGCCGGCCGGGGCGTCGTCGAGGATGAAGTCGATATCGAGTTCGCCTCGATCGATCGCTTGCGTTTCGGCCAGGCCCGACTCCTCAGGCTTCGGTTCTTTGCGCTTCTTGCCTGTGCCCGGCAAGTCGTATTCGGCGCGGAACGTGAGTGGGCCGATCGCCAGAATCTGGCCGGGACGAACGACGGTCGCTTTCTCGATCTTATCGCCGTCGACGAACGTACCGTTCGAAGAGCCGTTGTCGAGCACGACGAGATGGCCCTTCACTTCCGAGAGCTTGCAATGTTCGCGACTGACCGTCGGGTGCGAGATGATGAGATCGGCCTTATGACCTCGGCCGATCGTCATGGGAAGTCGGAGTTTGACTTCGCCCATGTTCGCTTTGCCACCGATGACGACCAGCTTTGCATCCATCTGCTTAACTCCCCGACTTATTTCGAAGTCGGTATCCGACGAGGCGTGGTGGGTGAACCGCGAGTCTCTGCGTGAAAATTACGAGCCCGACCGCGCGGCAAGCCCCGCTCGGCCGACCGGAATGCCGGCTGGTCGACTACGAGGGCTCATCGGTGGTGCGTAAAGATCCCGCAGATGTGCGACTCGGTAACTACGGCAGCTTAGGTCGAGAACGAAACCGCACATCTACTCCGCAAACCTTAACTATAACCAGCAATCGGCTCGTCGCAACTTTTCAGCGGGAAAGACGTTAAGACCCTACAACCCGGCCACCCCTTGCAACCGCGGGGACCGCATCTATAATCTGTCTCTCGCTGAACACCGCCGCCGGCAAGTAGTTGGAAAATTTCGCGGAATTTTCCGCTAGTCCGACGTAGGTTTTCGACGAAAAGGGTTGTCTGTATGCGGGTGTAGCTCAGTTGGTAGAGCACCACGTTGCCAACGTGGTTGTCGTCGGTTCGAATCCGATCACCCGCTCTGAATCTGCTTGGGTCGGCTGGAAAGTCGTGGTTTTGCCTCGTTTGAGGCGGGATTCTTCTCCCATGCTCCGCTGCTGAGCGGACATCGACGCACCGCTCTTCTCTGCGGTTAGCGGCTCAATCGCACCGAGCTTTCGGCCTCGGTTGCCGAAGCTCCGAAATTGCGGCTTCCGTCGATCGGCTCGCTGAGCCCGCGGTTTTCTCGGTCCGGTTTTGTCGTTGTGCCGGCTGATCACCTCATCGCACTCCTGCGGATTTTTCGCAGTTTTAATGCCGGTCGTCATCGTCGTAGCGGATCTACCGTGGCGACCGTTCGCCTCACGTCCGTTTCGGGCTCTCGATTTTTCCCTGAACCGCCGGTGCGTGCCTTGCCGTAGTAACCCCGTTCGGATTCAATCTGAGTCGTCGAGAGTCGTTTCGGGCAGCGTGCCTCATTTCTCCGCCGCTCCGAGCAATATCGACCCTACACAATGCGGCTTTGATTCCGTACAACATTACTTACATCCGCCTGTCATATTTTTCGAACAGTATTTCTTGAACTGCGAACACGAGTCACCATGTCGAATCAGGACGAAACCGCCGTCGCCGAAGAAGGGGCCGAAACCACGCCGAAGAAGCTCGATCTTCAAGTCAATATTGCGAAGAAGAGTTCTTGCGAGCGCCACATCACGGTCGTCATCGATCGGCCGGACATCGAGCGCTATTTCGACAACGCGCTGAAAGACTTGATGCCGAAGGCCGCCGTGCCGGGCTTCCGCCAAGGCCGCGCCCCGCGCAAACTCGTCGAAACCCGCTTCCGCAAAGACGTGACCGATCAGGTGAAGGGCTCGTTGTTGATGGATAGCCTGTCGCAGGTTTCCACCGACAACGACCTCTCGCCGATCAGCGAGCCGTCGTTCGATCCGCTCGCCGTGACGCTCCCCGAAGAAGGGGCCATGACGTTCGAGTTCGATATCGAAGTCCGTCCGGAATTCGATATGCCGAATTGGAAGGGCCTCAAGATCGAGCGCCCGACGCGCGAATTCACCGACGCCGACGTCGACGTGCAGCTTAAGACGCTGCTGGCCTCGCAAGGGACGCTCGTTCCGCACGACGGCACCGCCGACGCCGGCGACTTCGTCAACCTGAGAATCACGGCGAAGAACGGCGACGAAGTCGTCAGCGAGACGACCCACGACGGCGTCTGCATTCGCAAATCGATCTCGTTCCACGATGCCAAGCTCGACGGCTTCGATAAGCTGCTCGTCGGCACGAAGGCCGGCGATAAGAAGACCGCCGAAGTCGAGATCAGCGAGAACGCCGCCAACGAAACGCTCCGCGGCAAGAAGCTGAACGTCGAACTCGAAGTGCTCGAAGTGAAGAAGGTCGAGTTGCCGGCCATGACGCCGGAATTCCTGCAAACCCTCGGCGATTTCGAGAGCGAAGACGATCTCCGCTCGACGGTTCGCAAAAGCCTCGAGCGTCGGCTGCAATACCACCAACAACAACAGGCCCGTAAGCAGATTCTGTCGTCGCTCACCGTCGCGGCCGATTGGGACTTGCCGCCGGACTTGCTCAAGCGTCAGTCGGGCCGGGAGTTCGAACGAAGCGTGATGGAGCTGCGTCGCAGCGGTTTCGGCGAGCCGGAAATTCGCGCTCACGCCAACGAGTTGCTGCGGAACAGCCGCGAGCAAACGGCCAAGTCGCTCAAGGAGCATTTCGTGCTCGAGCGGATCGCCGAAGAAGAAAAGATCGACGTCTCGTCGTCGGACTACGATGACGAAATCGGGCTGATCGCCGAACAAAGCGGCGAGAGCAATCGGCGCGTGCGGGCCCAGATGGAAAAGCGGGGCTTGATGGACACGTTGCACAACCAAATCATCGAACGGAAGACGATCGACGTGATCTTGGCGAACGCGAAGTTCGACGAAACCAAGTACGCTTTGGAAGTGCCGACGACCGAAGCGATCGATACGTCGCTCGCCGGCGGTGAGAAGGCTTCCGACATTCCCGAAGCCGCCACGTCGGGCGATTCGCCTTACAACAAGGGCGAACACAAGCACTCGGGCGATAAGCACACGGAACCGACGACTTAGTAATAAATAACGAATTCGTCTTCGCCGCTTCGTCGAACTGTTGTAGAAAACAGCCGACGAAGCGGCGAAACGTTTATTACGAGTAGGCCCCCCTTGCCCGACGCCGTACGATACCTGCGGGCTTGGTGATTTCTCGGACGGTTGGATTTCAAGTTCGGTTTTTTGCTTCTGTAGATTTTCAGCTTCGGTTTTGGCGAGACGACGGAAAAAGGACTTCTCATGCGTAACGGCTTTGCCTCATCCCCGGTCGACCCTCAGGCCAACGGCGGCTATCAGCGTCAGCGCCAACTCACGTTGGGCGATTTGTTGCTCGAAAATCGGATCATCTTCCTGCAAGGAGAGATCTACGACGGCAACGCCAACGAGATCGTGATGAAGCTGTTGTATTTGCAGAGCGAAAATCGCCGCAAAGACATTCACTTCTACATCAACTCGCCCGGCGGCAGCGTGACGGCCACGATGGCGATGTACGACACGATGCAGATCCTCACCTGTCCCGTCGCGACGTATTGCGTGGGCCTCGCCGCCTCGGGGGGCGCGGTCATTCTCGCCGGCGGTGCCAAGGGGAAGCGATTCGCCTTGCCGCACTCGAAGGTGATGATCCATCAACCTGCCGGACAAGTCGGTGGGCAAGTCACCGATATCGAAATCCAGGCCAACGAAATCATGAAGACGCGCGAAGAACTCAACAAAGTTCTCGCGTTCCACACGGGCCAGCCGGTCGAACGGATCGCCAAAGACGTCGATCGCGATTATTACCTCACGGCCCAAGAGTCGAAAGATTACGGTCTCGTGGATGAAGTGTTGCTGAAGCCGCCGGTCGACCCGGACGCGGACGACAAGGACTAACCCTCCTAAAGAATCGTAGCCGCTAGTTACTGCTCATGAAAACACCGAGTCTGCCGAAAGCTCTAGGAGTACCCGACCGATGCCTCTGATTCCGTACGTCATCGAGAAGAGCGGCCGCGAAGAGCGGGCGATGGACATCTACAGCCGGCTGCTGAAAGACCGCATCGTCTTCCTCGGCACGCAGGTCAACGATGAAGTCGCCAATGCGATCGTCGCGCAATTGCTGTTCTTGCAATCGGACGACCCGAAAGCCGACATCCATCTCTACATCAACTCGCCGGGGGGCAGCGTCACCGCCGGCCTCGCGATCTACGACACGATGCAATTCGTCACCTGCGACGTGGCGACCTACTGCATCGGCCAGTGTGCATCGATGGGGGCCGTATTGCTCACCGCCGGCGCCGCCGGCAAGCGCCATGCGTTGCCCAACTCGCGGATCATGATCCACCAGCCGCTTGCCGGCATGGAAGGGACCGCCGAAGAGATCCTGATCCACGTCAAGGAATTCCGGAAGATCAAGCAGAAGCTCAACACGATCTTGCTCCGGCACACCGGCCATCCGTTGGAGAAGATCCAAGCGGATACCGAGCGCGACAACTTCATGTCGGCCGAAGAGGCCCGCGATTACAACTTGGTCGATAAGGTGATCGATCGCATGGACCGCCCGGTGACGACTCCGCAGACCGCGCCTACTTAATCTTGCCGAGGGTTTCGCCGGCCGGCCCGGCCGTGATCTTTCGCCGCTTCCATAACGCTCGACGAGGTTGCCCCTGCGGCCCGTCGAGCGTTGTCGTTGCTAGCAAACGAATCACAGGCCTTGCGGCTTTCCCACCGTCGGCATTGACGCGGCGGCGTAAAATCGCGACTATTCGCCCCTCTCCGCGACGGATTCGCGGTGCCGAAGCTTCGCACGCATACATCGACGGGCCGAAATGGATTTCCGGCGTCAGGCGCTCCTCATCATCGTCGCGCTCACAAGCGTTCTCGGTTGTCGCCACAATCAGGCGGCGAACCGTGAGCTGCTGGAGCGCGAACTGCGCCTGCAAGAAGATCGTATCTATCAACTCGAAGGCGCGCTCGAAGACGCGCAGCGCGAGTTGTGTCGCTCGCGCGGCATCGACCCCGACACGCTTCCTCCGGGCGGCAAGCCCACGCTCGGTGGCTTATTCGGCAGCGGCGGCTCTTCAGGCTCGACGTTCGCCCCTCCGCTCAACGGCCCTTCTACGGTCCAGCCCGGTTCCTCTTCCGGCACCGGCTCGACTGCGGCTCCGTCCGTGCTCTTGCCGCCGACCGGCGACACGGCCCCTCCGGCAGTTCAACTTCCGTCGACCGGCGCCGGCCCTGCGCCGCCGTTCCGCGGCGCTCCGATCATCTCGCCTCCCGACCCGACGAAGCCCGAAGGAATTCCGACTCCTGGCGCGACCCCCGGTGCGGCACCTCCGTTCAAGCCGGGCGGTGCGCAACACGGCGGCACGCACGACGGCGCACTTGCGCGCCGCGAACCGGTGATGAAGGAAATGTCGTCGCCGAAGTTCGTCTCGCCCGGCGCTCTCGGCAATAGCGCGATCGCCGGCGACGAACAAGGTGACCTGCTTCCCACGCCGCTCCCTGCGGACCTCAGCGTGAAAACGATTTCTCTGAATCGGCGAACCGGCGGCTGGAATTCCGACGGCAAGCCCGGCGACGACGGCATTCTCGTCGTCATCGAGCCGCGCAACGCGCGGGGCGAAGTCGTGCCGACGCCGGGGAGCGTCTCGCTCGTCGTCATCGATCCGGCTGCGGAAGGAGACGCCGGCCGCTTCGCACGTTGGGACTTCACCGCGAGCGATGCCGGAGCGCTGGTTCGCCCGCTCGCCACCGGCGGCAGCGGCGGCTTGCACTTCGAACTACCATGGCCCGAGACTCCGCCGGCTCACGCGAGGCTCAAGCTTTTCATTCGCTTCCATACCGACGACGGCCGACGCCTCCAGGCCGAGAAGGATCTCGTCGTCGACCTCGGCACGGGAAGTTCCGCGGCTTGGAAGAACCCGCTCGCGCCGCCATTGCAAACGGCGACCCGCGCGAACGCTGCTCCGCCGACGATCGCCGGCGGCAGCACGAACAAAGAGGCCGGCGCCGTGCAACCGGCAACGCTCCACTGGGGCGCACCGAAGCCGGCGATCAACGCGCCACGCGCCGAAGTGCTGATCCCGACGACGGACGCTCCGCTGCGACCGGTGCCGGACCCCAGCTTCGGCCCGATGCTCGTCGCTCCGGGTAACTAAACGCTACGCAAACAAAAAAACGGGGCCCGCCGATCATGGCGAGCCCCGTTTCGTTTTGTCATCTCATGCGATCGAGCGTTATTGCTTGATCATCATCTTGATCGCGTCGACGCAGCGGTTCGAGTAGCCCCATTCGTTGTCGTACCAGCTGACGAGCTTGAAGAACTTGCTATTGAGTTCCATGCCGCTGCCGGCGTCAAAGATGCTCGAGTGGGCGTCATGGATGAAGTCGGTCGAGCAGACTTCGTCGCTCGTGTAGGCCAAGATCCCCTTGAGATAGGTTTCCGAAGCCTTCTTCATCGCCGCGCAGATTTCCTTATACGACGTCGCCTTCACGGTTTTCACGGTGAGATCGACGACGCTCACGGTCGGCGTCGGCACGCGGAACGACATGCCCGACAGCTTCCCTTGCACTTCCGGAATCGCAAGACCGACGGCCTTCGCAGCGCCGGTCGTCGACGGGATGATGTTGATCGCAGCCGAGCGGCCACCTTTCCAATCCTTCTTCGACGGGCCGTCGACGGTCTTTTGCGTGGCCGTGTAGCTGTGGATCGTCGTCATCAGGCCTTCTTCGACGCCGAAACCTTCCTTCAGCAACACATGCACGATCGGCGCAAGACAGTTTGTCGTGCAGCTCGCATTGGAGACGATCGTGTGCTTCGCGGCGTCGTACTTATCGCAGTTCACGCCGAGAACCATCGTCAGGTCTTCGCCCTTGGCAGGCGCCGAGATCAAGACCTTCTTCGCGCCGGCGTCGATGTGTCCCTTGGCCTTCGCGGCTTCCGTGAAGAGGCCGGTCGATTCCAACACGAGGTCGATCTTCAAATCTTTCCACGGCATCGCGGCCGGGCCTTCTTTCACCGCCAAGCATTTAATCTTATGGCCGTCGACGCTCAAGATGTCGTCTTCCGCCACGCTCGGGCTCGACTTCTCGCTGAACACATCGCCCTTGAACTTGCCTTGCGTCGAATCGTACTTCACGAGGTAGGCGAGGTTGTCGGCCGGCACGAGGTCGTTCACCGCGACGACGTCGATTCCCTTGCCGAGCAAACCTTGGTCGCAGATGGCGCGAAACACGAGGCGACCGATCCGACCGAAACCATTAATGGCGACACGAATAGCCACGAAGCAATCTCCTTAACGAAGTGAAACCAAGGCAAGTCTCGCGACGATCGCATTCGTGCGATGCCGCGAGCTAGAAACGTTCGACGTGCATCGGCACGTCGCGGCTCCGTTCAGGAGTTCAGCGTCTAGGAAGCCCGGAAGTTGGAAGTCTGGAACCAGCGATCTGATGGGCGCTTGCGAAGCACGGGATTATACTGACGGCCTGACGCCTCTTCAACCCGCCGGACGACCCCCAAGCCGTGGCCGAGCGCACCGTCGCCGATCGCAACGCCGCAGACGCCGCTGAGACCGACGATTCCTCGGCGCCCCCTCCGTCGTGGCGTCTCCCGGTCGGCATTTCGCGCGGAGTTTGGGAATATGCGCACCGTCCGCAAGTTGCGGGCAACTACGACGAAGAATTCGCCGAAAATACGCTATTCGATTTCGATGAGAGCGTGTTGCTGCGGCATTTCACGAAGCCCGGCACGTTCGTCGATCTCGGCTGCGGCACCGGTCGCGCGTTGCTGCCGTTTGCGCGGCGTGGGTTTCAGGCGGTCGGTGTGGATCTCTCGCCGCGATTCCTTCGGCTGGTCGCCGAGAAGGCGACGCGCGAGAGTTTATCGATCGAATTGGTCGTCGCCAATCTCATCGAACTCGGTTGCCTCGCCGATGCCTCGGTCGATTATGCGGCGTGCCTCTTCAGCACGCTCGGCATGATCCGCGGCCGCGCATCGCGAGCGCAGGCGCTCGCGCATGTTTATCGCAGTTTGAAACCGGGCGGAATTTTTATCGTCCACGTTCACAATCGATGGCATAATTTGCGCGAGTCGCAAGGACGCCGCTGGTTGCTCAAGAACCTCACCTGGGAACGCTGGCGCGGCACGAACGAACCGGGCGATAAGTATTTTCCTTATCGCGGCATTCGCGAAATGTTTCTCCATCTCTTCACCAAGCCGGAGTTCGAGCGCGACCTGCGCGAGCCGGGCTTCGAGATCGTCGAACTGATTCCGCTCGACACGGCCAAGCGCCATGCCCTGCCGCACCCTTGGCTGTTCGGCAGGCTCCGGGCCAACGGCTGGATCGCGGTTTGCCGGAAGCCATGACCCGCGCAGAAAACGACGACCTGAAGGCACATCGTTTGCATCGACCATCCCACGCTTCTCTTCCATCGACCAGATCAAGCAACTTGAGCTCGAGATAAAGGAACCTCCACCATGTCGTCTCCCTTCGGAAACACCGATCCCACGCGTCGTCGCTCCCCGTTCGGGCTCCGCTTCGTGCCGATTCTGATGGGCCTGGCGATGATCGGCATCATGGCGATCAGCAATTGCCAAGAAGGGCCGTTCGGGAGGAATCAGGTCGTGGCGTTGAATCCGGAACAAGAGAAGGCCCTCGGGCTGCAAGCCTTTCAAGAAGTGCTGGCCCAAGAGAAGCGGCTCACGCGCGGCCCGCTCGTCGATGCCATTCGCACGATCGCCGTGAACTTGCAGCATGCCGCCGAAGACGGTGGATTCCTCAGCAGCGCGCAATTGAAACAGCAGCCGATGGAGTGGCGCGTCGAAGTCGTCGAGAGCGACCAGCAGAACGCCTTCTGCTTGCCCGGCGGAAAGATCGTCGTGTATACGGGCATCTTGCCGATCGCCGAGACCGACGCCGGACTCGCGACCGTGCTCGGGCACGAAATCTCGCACGCGCTCGCGCATCACGGAGCCGAGCGGATGGCGCAGCAGCAGATGGTGCAAATCGGCTTGATGAGCGCCGGCGGCGCGGCGGCCGATATGTCGCCCGAAGATCGCATGCGGATCATGCAGGCGCTCAACGCCGGCGCGAAGTTCGGCATCTTGCGCTATAGTCGCAAACATGAATCGGAAGCCGATCACCTCGGCTTGCTGCTCATGGCGACGGCCGGCTACGACCCGCGCGAAAGCATGAAATTCTGGGAGCGTATGAAGCACGTCGGCGGCGGCTCTCCGCCGGAGTTTCTTTCGACGCACCCGAGCCATGAGACGCGCATCTCCGATCTTAACGGTTGGATGCCAGTCGCGATTCAGCTGTACGACAAGTCTCCGCACAAGCAGCCGACCAAGGCGCTGCCGAAGGCCGATTTCTCCGGTGCGATGGTGCCGTGATCGGCTCTTAAGCAAATCCGTTCGCGCATAAAAAAAGCACAGGCCAGCGCTCGGCTGGCCTGTGCTTTTTGGAATGGCTTTCGCGGGAGCGCGGGTTACTTCGTGCGCCCCTTCTTCTTCTTCGAGATCGGCATGACCGCTTTAATTTCGATCCGCTCGCCGTAGACCGGCGTCACGGTTCCTTGCACCGGGAAGCTCTGACCGTCGCCCGAGACCGCATCGCCGACGCTCGCCAAGCCCCAATCGGAGATCGTCACGGGAATCGAGACCGCGGCACTGACCTTAAACGTCATCGGCTTCGGCCCTGCCATGACGGTGAGCACGCCGTCCTTGTACGTCTTCACCGAACCGCGAACGAAATAATCGCCGGCAGCCCCCGGCTTCGCATCAGGCCCGGCTGTCGAAAAAACTCCCGGTGCGTTGATTTCCGATTGCTGGACGATCTGCAGTTTGTCGATTTCCTTGGTCGGCATGCCCTTGTCGTCCAATACGGTATCGAGTTGCACGAACATCTTCGGTGCGAGAAACTCGGGAGCCGCGCTCCCCAGCACGGAGACCTTCGATTTCTGATCGAACATCAAGCCGTACGACTTGCCGTCGTTGCCGTTGACCATCAGGCCTTGCGAGGTCACTTGTGCGACCTTGCCGTCGACCTTCATGATCGTCCCCTGAGGAGCCTGGGCCAGCGACGATTGCGAGACCGACAGCAAAAGTCCGAGCGCGACGACACCGACGACACGGCAAAGCATGGGGCGTTTCTCCAAAGCAATGAATCGAATGAAGGGACGGATGGGGTTGCTTCGTATCGCGGCGTGCCGAAACCGGCGCTGCCGATCCGGGCGATGGATCGCGGCGCAGACACGCAAAGACGAAGCGGGCGTCGGCTTTCAACATAGCGTAGCCGCCGACTTATCGCCACTATTTTCATCGCTGGCCGCCCCCTCGGCGGTTGCCCGCCGGCCTGCCGAGGCCCACAATAACGGCACTAGCGCAACTGCCCGAATAAACCGCCGCCCGACGTTGATTCCGCAATTAGGCTCTTTCCCATGACCGCTGCCGCCGAACCCCGTTTGACCGTCCCTAAATTTATCGCAATGAAAGGGTCGGGACGTAAAATCTCGATGCTCACCGCCTACGACTACCCCATGGCGCGGCTCCTCGACGAGTCGGGCATCGACGCCATTCTCGTCGGCGACAGCATGTCGATGGTCGTCCAAGGGCACGACACGACCCTGCCGGTGACGCTCGACGAAATCATCTATCACGCCGAAATGGTCGGCCGCGCCGTCCGACGGGCCCTGGTTATCGTCGATATGCCGTTTCCGACCAACCACCTGGGCCGCTACAAAGCGGTGGAGAACGCCGGTCGGATCCTCAAGGAAACCCGTTGCCAAGCCGTCAAGCTCGAGGGGGGGGCCGACCAAGCCGAGATCATCGCCGGACTCACCTCGGCCGGCATTCCGGTCGTCGCCCACTGCGGGCTTCGTCCGCAGAACGTCCATCTGCTCGGGGGTTATAAAGTGCAGCGCGATCGCGAACGCTTGCTGCGCGAAGCGGCCGAGGCCGAGCAGGCCGGCGCGTTCTGCGTCCTCCTCGAATGCATTCCGGCCGATCTCGCCGCCGAGATCACGAAGAGCCTCCGTGTGCCTACGATCGGCATCGGAGCCGGCGGCGACTGCGACGGCCAAGTCCTCGTCACGCCCGACATGCTCGGCCTCACCTCCGGGTACACGCCGAAGTTCGTCAAGCAATACGCCGACCTCCGCGCGCAGATTCAAACCGCGGTGACGGCGTATCGCGACGAAGTCGGCGACGGCCGATTCCCAACGCCCGACCAGCAGTATCGCTAACGCACGCCCCGTCTCCTTCGCAACATTTACTCTCAGCACGGAACTTGAACATGCCCAATCGACTTGCGAAGGAAACGAGTCCGTACCTCCTTCAACATAAGAACAATCCGGTCGATTGGTATCCGTGGGGCGCGGAAGCGTTCGAGGCGGCGAAGAAGCTCGATCGTCCGATCTTTCTTTCGGTCGGCTACAGCGCATGCCACTGGTGTCATGTGATGGAGCATGAGAGCTTCGAGAATGCCGAGATCGCGAAGCAGATGAACGACGGTTTCATCTGCGTCAAAGTCGATCGCGAAGAGCGGCCCGACGTCGACCAGATCTACATGAACGCCGTGCAATCGCTCACCGGTCGCGGCGGCTGGCCGATGTCGGTGTTTCTCACTCCCGACCTGCGCCCGTTTTACGGCGGCACCTACTGGCCGCCGAAGTCGCGCGCGGGAATGCCCGGCTTCGAGCAAGTGATGGCCGCGGTGCTCGATGCTTGGAAGAATCGCCGGCCGGCGCTCTTCGATCAAGCCGAGCAACTGACCGACCACTTGAAGGTCGTCGGTTCCGCGGGTTCCGACGGCAAGAATTCTCCGAAGCTTTCCCCCGCGATGTTCACGGCGGTCGAGGCGTCGTTGACGAAACTTTTCGATCCGGCCGAAGGGGGCTTCGGCGGCGCGCCGAAGTTTCCGCACCCGATGGACCTCCGCGTATTGCTCCGGCTTTGGAAGCGAACCGGCAAGCGCGAGGCGCTCGACATGGCGACCTTCACGCTCGACAAGATGGCCGGCGGCGGTATCTACGACCAACTCGCCGGCGGCTTTCATCGCTATAGCGTCGACGCGCGCTGGCTCGTCCCGCATTTCGAGAAGATGCTCTACGACAACGCCCTCTTGGCCGTTGCCTACACGGAAACATATCAAGCGACCGGCCGCGAAGACTATGCCCGCACGCTGCGCGAAACGCTCGACTACATCCTACGCGAGATGACGACCCCCGAAGGGGCTTTCTCCAGCACGCAAGACGCCGACAGCGAAGGCGAAGAAGGGAAGTTCTACGTCTGGACGGTTGCGGAAGTCACCTCGATTCTCGGAGCCGATCAAGCCAAGACCTTCTGCGAGATTTACGACATCACGACGCGCGGCAACTTCGAGCCCGAGGTGCATCCCGGCCGAAGCATCTTGAACCTGTCGACGTCGCTCGCCGCGCATGCGAAGCGGCTCAATCGCAACGTCGACGAACTCCGGACCGAGCTCTCCGCCGCCCGCGCGAAGCTGCTCGCGGTACGCACGAAGCGTATTCCGCCCGGACTCGACGACAAAGTGTTGACGTCGTGGAACGGCCTGATGATCGACGCCATGGCGACGGCGGCCCGCGTGCTCGGCGAGCCCCGCTACCTTGCCGCGGCGCAGCGCGCCGCCGACTTCCTCACGACGAAGCTGCGCCGGCCCGATGGTCGACTACTGCATAGCTACCGGCATGGGCAAGCGAAGTTCGACGGCTACCTCGACGACTACGCTTGCCTCGCGCAAGCCCTTACGTCGCTGTACGAAGCCGACTTCGACGGTCGGTGGATCGACGAGGCGACGAAGCTCTGCGACACGATGCTCGCCCACTTCTCCGACGTCGAGCGCGGCGGCTTCTACTACACGGCCGACGACCACGAAAAGCTGATCGCCCGCAACAAAGACGTCTACGACAATGCCGTACCGAGCGGGACCGGCATGGCCCTCACCGTGCTGGTCCGCCTCGGCAAGCTGACCGGCAACGCCACGTATCTCGTCGCGGCCGAGCGAACCTTTGCCACCATCGCCGAACTGTTCGAGCGAGCCCCGACGGCGGTCGGCCAATCGTTGCTGGCGCTCGATCTCTGGCTTGGCCCGACGCAAGAAATCGTCGTCGCGGCCGACGACCCCGCCGGACGCGATGCCCTCTTAAAGCAAGTGAACGGCCCCTTCTGGCCGAACAAAGTCATCGCGGCGGTGCCGGGCAAAGGGGCATCGAAGCATCTCGCAGCGGTGCTCGAAGGGAAGAAACCGCAACGCAATCAGCCGACCCTCTTCGTCTGCGAGAACTTCACTTGCCAAGCCCCCGTCACAGGCAGCGAGGCAATCGAAACGACGATCGCGAAATACGCGAAGCGCGGCACGTAACGGCACGCCGCAGATTCAACGACTATGCCGACAGCCGATCCGGTATGCGTCGGCGTAAGCTGAGCATCATCTCGATCTCGCCGAGCGGCATCCCGAGCCGGTCGGCGATTGTCGTCGGGCCGTTTCCGGCGTTCGCCATCGCAAACACCGCGGCATAGCGAGCCGTTTCATCGACGGTTTCCCCCGGGACCATGCGCGGGGCACCTTGCAACCTGCGTGTCTCCATCGCTTCCAGCCGGGCAATTCGCTCATCGGCCGCCGACAGCAACTGCTGCAGCATCGCGATCTTATTGTCGAGCCGAGCTTGCACGTCGCGCGTGAAGTCGTGGATCTCGGTTTGCCAACGGAGCGTCTCCGGCGGCGCGTAAGCATCGCGGACGCGGCTTCCTTCGCCGACGGGCTGCGCCTCGCGTAGCTGCTGCTTGCGCCGCGCAATGTGCAACCGCACCAGCAGCGTCGTCGTCACGGCGCCGACCAACAATAGTTTCAGAAACGAACTCGGGTCGAATTCCATCGCGAATAACATCCTTGTTCGCTCTCGTAAGATCGCAGGCCGTCCGTTGGCCTGCGAGTGGTTTCTGCTAACTCGTCGAAGGCCCGTTCGCCGCCGGTGGCGCCGCGGGAACTGCCGCAGGCGGAGCTTGCTTCGCGGCATCGAACGCGCGCTGGGCCGTTTCGAATACCTCGCGCAGCGCCACTCCGTGGGCCTCGGCGATCTTCCGGCAGGCCTCGAACTCAGGCGAGAAATTAGGCTCTTGGCCCGCGATCCAGCCGAGCTTCCCTTCCACCGCGCCCCACGGCGTTTCGACGCTATGCGGCTTCCGCTCCAGCTTGTGTCTGCTCGCCGGCCAACGCCGCACGCCGAGCGTGCCGGTCTCTTTGAAGATCGTCTTTTCGATCTTCTCTAAGTCGGCCGCGTGGCAGAGCACGGTCAACGTCGTGCCGGGCCGGTTCTTCTTCATCTGGATCGCGGTCGTATAGACGTCGAGCGCTCCCTTTTCCCAGAGCTTCGTCGTGCAGTAGCCGATCACTTCGCCGCTGATATCGTCGAGGTTCGTTTCGACGACCCACACCTGATCGCTCGCGGCGACTTCAACGCTCTCTCCCACGAACAGCCGCAAGATGTTCGGATGCGAGGCGAAGTCTTTGTCGCCCGATCCGTAACCGATCCGCGCAATTTTCATTCCCGGCAACGGCCCGAACGCGTCGACCAAGGTTGCCAAGATCGCGGCCCCGGTCGGGGTCGTGAGCTCGCCGTCGACGTTCGACTCGGCGATCGGAATTCCTTGCAGCAGCTCGGCCGTGGCAGGTGCCGGAATGCTGCAACGACCGTGCTCGATATTGATGAAGCCGCGTCCGGTCGGCACGGGGGAACAATAGATACGATCGACGCCGAGCAAATCCCACCCGACGGCCGCGCCGCAAATATCGGCGATCGAGTCGACCGCGCCGACTTCGTGGAAATGCACTTTGCGGATCGTCGTGCCGTGGACCTTCGCTTCCGACTCACCGAGCTTCGTGAAGATCCGTTTCGCCAGATCTTTCTGCCGCGGCGAAAGCTGTGAGGCGTCGATCATGTCGGTGATGTGATGCAGATGCCGATGCGCATGTTCCGGCTCATGCTCGACGTTGATCTTCGTCGCTCGAAACCCTTTGCGCTTGACCTCCGTGGCGACGAGCTTGCACGTCGGCAGCTTCAGCGAATCGATCGCCGCTTGGATCGCGCCGAGTTCCACTCCGGCATCGACGAGCGCCCCGAGAGTCATGTCGCCGCTGATTCCGCTCAAGCAATCTAAGTACGCAATCTTCACGTTTCGAGAATCCTCGCGCGGTCGGGGGCGATGCGGCACCGGTTCCAGTGCGCGCCGAAAACGGCTGTATGAAAGTGCTGTATTCTAGATGCCGGCGAGCGCGTCACAAGAGCAACGTCGCAACAGCTAGCACGACTGGAGCGCCTCGCGCTGCCGCGGGGCTCGACGTTGACCCCTCTCCCCCGGCTCGCTACAGTACCGCCCCGAGCCGGATATCGAATCGCTGCCGCCCCGTTTCGCCCGCTTGTCACGCACTCGCCCGTCATGCCCCTGACCCTGAAAACGCCGCGACCGAACATCTCCGCCGTGCCGCTCGGCACGCTGCCGTCGCACTTGCGGCTCCTATTCATCACCGGCACGCACCGGACCGGCGCTTGGCTCACCGAGGCGTTCGCCCACGATAGTGCCGTGCATACGTCGATCGAAGAAGCGCTCGGCATGGCAAACGGCCTCGCGCGCCTCCGCGATGAAGCGTTCGATGCCGTCCTCGCTACGCACGAGCCGGGCCAGCTCGACGGCCTCGACCTCGCCGAAGCCCTACGCGGCGGAGGTTCCGAAGAGCCGCTGATCTTGCTCGGTGCGCAAAGCGAGCAAGAGGTTCTTCCGCTCGCCTTCGAAGCCGGGGCCGATGCTTACGTCTGCGTCAACACGACCACCACGCGCTCGCTGATCTGGATCGTCGCACGAGCGATCGAGCGGCATCGCTTGATCCGCGAAAATCGCCGCCTGGCGCAAACCGAACAACATCGCCTACAGCAAGAACATCACGAAACGCAGCGCATGCTCGACGAACAGCGCTCGCTGATTCGCGACCTCGAAGCGGTCGTCGAAGCGACGAACGTCCCGGAAAAATCGACGTCGAACACCGAAGAAACCGATATCGACGACGTCGCGCATGCACCGAAGCTGCTCGACCTTCCCGAGCCGCTCGTGCGCCATTACCACGAGCTGATGCGGGCCTACGTCATCATGGGCTCAGGCAACTTGGGAGACGACATGAGCCGCATGGCCGAGCTCATGGCCGACGCGGAAATCTCGGCTCCCGAGACGATGCAGCTGCATGTCAACGTGCTCGAAGAGATGGTCAAAGGGCTCGGCACGCGCAGCGCGCGGCATGTAATGACCCGCGCCGATTTGTTGGTGCTCGAAGTCATGGTGCATTTGTCCGAAGTGTATCGCAAGCGCTACTTCCGACGTCGCGATCCACCGGTGCAACTCACGCTGCCGGGCTTCGACGACGTCGCCCCGCGCGCCGCCTAGCGGCAGGCACATCGGAGCAGGATCGATCTTATATGGACGACGCATCGACCACGGTTGCCGAGCTGCGAGCCCTCGTTCGCCGCTTCGTCGACGAGCGCCAATGGAGCCAGTTTCATACTCCGAAGAACTTGGCGATGTCCGTGGCGATCGAAGCCGCCGAGTTGATGGAGCATTTTCAATGGCTCACGGCCGAGCAATCGGCGGCCGTTGCCGTGGATGCCGGCAAGCGGCAGGCCGTCGGGGAAGAACTGGCCGACGTCGTCTGTTATGCGCTCGCCTTGGCGAACGCTCTCGATCTCGACTTGGCAGACTCCGTCGCGCGGAAGATGCTTCGCAACGCCGAGAAGTATCCGACCGGCGAGTTTCAAGGTCGCTACGGCCACGACGATCCCGGCCCGCAAGCCACGGGCGGCGGCAACTGATCTTTGCCCACGAGCGGGGTTTTGGTACTTAAGCCCCCCTTATTACTTGCGCGCAGAATCTGCGCACATAATTTCCGGAGCTTAAGTCATGCGGAATCGCCGCGTCTACCGTGCGTTGGCCGTTACGACGGTCGCCGTCATCGCCGCCGCCACCCTGGCGGCCGTCATGCGTAAGTCGGAAGCCGACACGCCTAAGCCATTCGTCGCCGCACCCGCGCAAGATCGCGCCGCGGAAGCCACGGCCACGACCGATCCGAACACGAAGACCGGCAACCGCATTCGCTTCGGCACGACCGCATCGTCGGACACGACGGCCGGCGGCACCCCTTCGAGCAGTTCTGCCGTGAGCGGCCCGATCCGCGTCGGCAACCGCTACGAAGGTTACGCTGTTCGCCAAGCCGCGGCGGAAGAACCGATTGCCGAATCGCGCAACGAGCCGGCCGAGCCGTTCGCCAACAATGTTCCACCGGTGGGCGCTATGCCGACCCCGGCGCCGCCGTTGCCGCCGCGCGCTGCGATGCCCCCTAGCACTCCGATGCCGACGGTCGCGAAACCGCAAACGTCCGCCGCGGCCCCGGCGAGCGATTCCCGTTACGGTACGACGACGAGTTCGCCCGCCGCCGCTTCACCGTACGCCCCCACGGTTCCTACTTATACGACTCCTCCGGCGAACGCGCTGCCCCGCGCACCGATCGCCGCCGCGTCGACTTCTACTGTGCCGACTTCTACTGCGTCGACTACCGCCGCTTCGGCTCCGACTTCGGTTACTGCTGCCGCTCCGGCACCATTCAGCCCCGCCGGCTCGGCCTCGACGATTCCGGATCGCGCGCCACTGCCGGTTGCGGCAAGTTCATCGACGATGGCCGCAGCGACACCGCCGGTCAACCCTGCATCATCGGTCGGCTCTTCAACAACGACATCCAGCGGCGTCGGCGGCACCGGTCGGCCTGGCGAGAAAGCTCTCGAAGGAACGCAGAGCCCGACGCTCACGATCGAAAAAATCGCTCCGCAAGAGATCCAAGTCGGGAAGCCGGCCCTGTTCGAGATCGTCGTCCGCAACGTCGGCGGCGCGACGGCCGGCGACGTCGAGATTCGTGATCTCGTGCCGCAAGGAACTCAGTTGAAGTCGTCGAACCCGACCGCAGCGCGCGGGCCGGCGGGCGAGCTCATTTGGTTGCTCGGCGCGATGAAGCCGGGGGACGAAGCGAAAGTACAAATGGAATTGCTCCCGACGACCGAGGGAGAGATCGGCAGCGTGGCGACCGTCCGCTTTGCGGCGGCGGCGAGCGTGCGCACGTTATGCACGAAGCCGGAACTGGTCGTCGAAGTGCAGATGCCCCGCACCGTGTTAGCCGGCGACGACGTACCCGTCCGCATTCGGGTCTCGAACCCCGGCACCGGCATCGCCACCGGAATCTTTCTCACCGAAGTCGTACCGGCAGGGATGGAGCATACGGCCGGCGGCGAGCTCGAATACGAAGTCGGCAATCTGCAACCGAACGAATCGCGCGAGCTGGAGCTGACGCTTCGCGCCGTGAAACAAGGCTCCGTCGTCAACATCATCCAAGGCGAAGGAGACGGCACGCTCCGTAGCGAAACGAAGACGCCGATCGAGATCGTCGCACCGGCTTTGACGTTGTCGATCGAAGGGCCGAAGCGCCGCTACTTGGATCGCCAGGCGACGTACACCGTTTCGCTCGCCAATCCCGGCACCGCCGCGGCGAAGGAAGTCGAACTGGCGACCTTCTTGCCGAAGGGCATGCAATTCGTCGATGCCGACAACCACGGCGAATACGACGCCGCGACGCATAGCGTGCGCTGGCTGCTCGAAGAACTTCCGGCGAAGGAGAAGGGAAGCGTTTCGGTCACCGCGCTCCCTATCGAGCCGGGCCAGCAATTGCTCCGGGCCGAAACGACGGCGGCGCGCGGCGTCTCGGCGAAGCAAGAAGAAGCGATCATGATCGAGGGAGCGGCGTCGATCAATTTCCAAGTCGTCGACACGGCCGACCCGATCGAAGTCGGCGGCGACACGACGTATGAAATCGTCGTTGCCAACCAGGGCTCGAAGGAAGCGACGAACGTGCAGCTCACGATCGCGCTGCCCGAAGGGATGAAGGCGCTCGACGCCGACGGCCCGGCCCGTTTTAACATCGCGGCTCGGCAAGTGACGTTTCAGCCTCTCGCGAAACTGGCCCCGAAACAAGAGACGACGTTCCGTGTTCGCGTGCAATGCGTGGCGGCCGGCGATCACCGTTGCCATGTGCAATTGACGTCGGACGATATGAAGACCCCCGTGACGAAAGAAGAAGGAACCCGGGTCTACGCCGACGAATAATCGTCGCCGAACGGGTCTAGGCGACCGCATCTTGACGGAGCTGCGCCGGTTACGGAAACTGGTAGAAGACGTTCGCGCCGTGCGGCAGCTTGCGTCTCCGTTTGCATATAGCAACACCGTTGGTTTGCGGAAGCAGCGACTATGACCATTCACTTTTACTGCCCGCTAGGACATCGACTGGCCGTGCCCGACGATCGCGCGGGGAAGAAGGGGCGTTGCCCGATGTGCCATCAGTTGGTCATCACACCGGTGGCGAACCCGATGCCGAGCGGTCGCGATAAGAACCCGAGCCCGCTCTTGAATGAGAAGTCGAACATCGATCCCGAGGATGCGTTCCTCGAAGAGATGGGGCTCACGCCCGACGATCCGTTCAAGCTCTAAGTCCGCGTGTGCTCGCGGTCGCTAGTTGCTCGGCAACTGGTTGAAGAACGAGAACGTCGTGCCGACGTTATACGGCGCGACGCCGTACAGTCCGCGCGTGAAGACGAGGTTGATGAAGTCGTCGGCGACGAGAATCGGCGACTTCGGGACCACGATCACGTCGGAATCGTTGACCCAGAGCTCGTCGCTCGGAGCGGGAGTCTTGCCATAGAGTGCGCCGCGTAGATCGAGCATCGTCGCCAACAGGCGCCAGTCGTCGCCGCGTCGAAACACGACGACCTGCCGCGTATTCGCTCCCACGTTCCAGCCGCCGGCCAACGCCAACGACTGCATCACGGTCGTAGGACCATCGAGGAGATAGCGGCCGGGCGTCTTCACTTCGCCGAGCACATAGACATGCCGCGGCGCGCGCGTGAGCAGCACCGGCGTGACTTCGATTCCTTCGACTTGCGCGGCATAGCGCTCATCGAGCTCGCGCTTCAACTCCGTGAGCGACAGGCCTTGTACCGGCACGTTGCCGATCGCCGGCAGCGCGATGGTTCCTTCGGGCGTCACCCGTGCTTGGCGAGTTTGCCCGCCGACGCCGGCCCGCGCGTCGACCGTCGCTCGTAAGTCTTCGAGCTTCGTGTTCACGCGGAGCGGCGTGACCGTGACGGCCGGAATCTTGTAATACTTCGTATAGAGTTGCTCGATCCGATCGCGCAGCTGCGTCACCGTCTGACGCGTGGCCTTGACTTGTCCGACCAGGCGCAGCGTGATCGTGCCGTCGGGCTGAATCAGCAAATCGCGATTCAACGACGCGTCGGTAAACGATTCGACGCGAATCTCATCGCCGACGTTCAACTGATACGGTCGTGAAGTTTCTTCGCGCGTCAAACGAAAGACGAACTCGAGCACGTCGTCGACGCGCAAGCGATACTCCGGAACATGCGCCGTGCGGGCATGTCCCACGTACTCACCTGGGCCGTAGGGTTGCCAATCGAGCGGCCGTGCGGCACCCCAGCCGGGCTCGCCGCCAGCCGAATTGCAAGGAACGCCATCGGCGCTATCGACGCCCCGAATCGGATGCGGCGACATCGCCGGAGCACCATAGACGGGCCCGCCGACGGGAGCTTGAAATACGGGATCGGCAACGACGGGAGCCTGTTCGACGACAGGAGCCGGCACATTCGGGTCAAAGTTCGGAACCGCTTCGTACTGCGGACCCGCGGCGACATGCGCGGTACGCATGATGAGATCGCCATGATAGTGCGGCTGCCCGGCGACGGCGCGCGCAGGGTTGTTTTGCGACCCGCGATTCGATAACCAGTCGGCGAAGGCGGGCACGGCGAGCGTAAGCAGAACCAGCGGCAGCGCGATGCGCAGGGCGCGTGTCGGCAGGCGGGGCGTGGTTCGTCGATCGGAGTCGGTGCGTTGCATGTTGTGAATCACTGAACCATCGCGTTGCGACGCGGCGTGAGAGCGGTGGAGATCGGCGCGCGACGCACCGGCTGGGCTGCGACCGGCGCGGGCGAGCGAGCCACGGCCGGTGCCGGAGTGGGTGCGGGAGCGGCAGCGGCTTGCATTTCCATATTCGGACGCGAGGCGGCGGCGAACGCACCGGCGTCGACCCAAGCAACGTTGTGCGTCGGCAAGATGCCGCTCGTCGGCGACGACGCGCGGCTCGCCAAGTTCCGCGCTTCGAGTCGAGCGGCTTGAGCCAACTGCGGCTCGCGGCGCCGATCGTGAATCGCAGCGAGATTGTTCCACATCGCCGGCTGCGGCGACCGGCTGAGCCCGTTGCGAAGCACTGCGACGGCCCGATCGTAGTAGCCTTCCTCGGCAAGTTGTACGGCAAGATCATTCGCGGCAGGAAAGTTGTCGCCGTCGACCGCCAAGGCTGCTTCGAGAAACACACGGGCCTTGCCGCGGGCATCTTTCGTCGCCGCTTGCGACGATGCGACTAGCGCGACCTTACCCAGCCGGTGCAGGGCGGCACTTCCGGTGCGAGAGCCGGCGACCGACGACGCAAGCTGCCGGCGAGCAAAATCGGCGTAAGCTTCCCAAGCCGCGGCCGGCGACATGCTCGGCGCGGTCGCTTCGGCGATGATTTGCGTGGTGTGGCTGCGCAAGGCAAGCGAGACGTCGAAGTCGGCTTCGAGACGATCCCGTTGCGGCGCGAAGTCTTCAGCTTCGGTGAGCGCCGTGAGCCCGGCACCTAAAGCCGAGGTGTGATCTTGCGTGTGCTGTTGCGCATCGAGCGCACCGGCGACCAATCGCAACGCGGCGAGGAACTCCGTGCGGGCCGAAAAGACGGCCCCTTTCGTCGCGGCCGTCAGGCCGGTGCGGTTGTGTTCTTCCGCCTGGCGCAAGAGCGCTTCGACGTCGACCGGCGCAGAAGAAACACGCACCGAAGCCACGGCCCGCGGCTCGGGCACCGCTGCGGTTGTTCCCAGTTCGGCCAGCGTGACGACATGGCGCTGCGGCGACGATGCCGGAGTCGGTGTCGTTTTCGGTGTCGTTTTCGGTGCCGTGGGCACGTTGAGATGCGGCCCGCTCTGCGACACGATCGGCGCGACTCGAGGCGCGGGCTTCGACGCTGTCGACGTTGATGATTGCGGCCACGACACCGAACTCGAAGGAGCGACGGCTGCACTGCCGGACACTAACACGGCGTCCGGCGCACAAGCATTCGGCATGGCCGAGGGTTCTGTTTCATAGCGTGCGTGTTCGACTTGCGATTCGGCGGTGGAATCAGCAACGGATTCAAGCGGCTTCGTCGGCGTTACTGCGGCCTCGGCCTTCGCTTCCGCTTCTCGCTCCCACGGCATGCGGCGAACTTCGGCCTGCTTCTCTTCCACGCAGCCGGCGAATGCGGCCACGAGCAAGCCGCCGCCGGCGAAGCGATGCAGCAGCGAACGGAAGTCGGAAAGCCGGAAGGTCATAGCCGTGACGTTGCCATGCGATGAATGAACGACGGCCCGCGGCGCGCGGTACTCCGTCCCCGTCGTAGGATCGTCCGGTCGACTATGACGAATAAAACAATTGTGCCGAAGGTAGCGATTTTTCCTCGCCTAAACATCGCCGAACGATGGCGCTGCCGGCAAAGAGCGCGGCCGTGGCGAAGCCGAAGGCGCAGGCTCTGCTTAAAACAGCAGCTTCGTCGTCGCCGGCACTTTGCCGAGACGAAACGCATTGAAGCCCCGCTCGCGCAGCCGATCGACGAAGCTCTCAGGGCCATGCGTGCAATAAACTTCGCGGGCATCGACGAGGCGCACCGCTTCGACGAGCTCGTCGAAATCGGCATGATCCGAAAGTGGGATCGCGTGATGGAAACCGTAGCGCCGCTGCGAAGCGAGATCGAGCGACCAGCCGGTGACCGTGATGCGGCACGGCCGACGAACCCCTTGCAGGCCGGAACCGCGATGCGCGCCCGGCGGCACGACCAAGGCATGCCCTTCGAGCGGCAAGTTTTGAAACAACGAGAAATTCCCCAGCGGCATGCCGCACGCTTCGTACACCTGGCTGATCTCGTAGACTTGCTTCGGCTGGAGCACGCCGATGCCCGCGTCGGTGAGCAAGCGCGTCACTTCTTGAGCCTTGCCGAGCGCATAGGCTTCGACGATCGGCGTCTCGCCTCGGTTGCATGCCTCGCGCACCGCGTCGACCAAACGCGCGACGGAATCGGCGCGCGGCTCAAAGCGATATTGCGGTTCGCCGTAGGTGCTCTCCAACACCAAAATGTCGGCGTGCGGCAACTCGGCCTTCTCGCTCGTCGCCGATTCGCGGAGCTTGAAATCGCCGGTGTATAGGAGCGACTGCTCGCCGTCTTCGGCCAAGAGCATCGCCGAGCCCAGGCAATGGCCGGCGGGAAATGTCGTGAGTTTCAGGCCGCCCCATTCGACCGGCGTGCGAAACGGCAACTCCAACACCTCGCGCGGGCCGAGCCGATGCTGATAGAGCTTCGATGTGGTCGGCGTGCAGAGCGCGTATTGATGCCGCGCCATGTGGTCGTTGTGGGCGTGCGAAACGAAGGCCCGCGGCATGCGGCGTTTGAAATCGATCGCGAGATCGGCCTTCGTCAGCTTGAGCCCGCGATCGAAATGAAACATCGTCGACTCCGCTCCATCGGCAACGCGGGGAACCGTGGGGCTAACGCCCAACGGCTGACGAGTGCTCGACGATTCTTATTTCTTCAACGCGACCGTACGGCGCACCGGCGTCAACCCGGCCGACTTCCAAACTTCTTCGAGCTTCTCACCGGTAAGCTTACACGCCGCCGCGCGCGATACGCCCTTGAAGCGATCGGCATGCGGCAACGCCACGACCGGGCCATCGTAGCGCAACTCGGCAAGTGCGGTCAATGGTGCGACGGAGTCGATCGTGCTGGTTTCGGCGGGGAGAAGCCGTCCGTTCTGCCGAGCTTCTTCCGGCGAGGCTTCGGCGGCGACGTCGGCCAAGAAGACCGCCGTGACCTTCGCGCGGCTCGCGGCGACGTCGTCCCACGAGGAGCCGCAGGCCCAAAGCTCGAACAGGTCGACGACGACGCCGACGTTCTTCGCCCCCACCATGCCGAGCAACAATTGCAACGAATTGAAGTTGCGAATGAACTCGAACTGGTGCTCGCCGCGCGGCTCGGGCGTGGCGCAGAAGCCGACGCCGAGCTCAATGCCGTGCGCTGAGAGAATCTCGGCCGTCGCTTTTAAACGCTCTTGGTGGAAGACAAAGTTCTGGTGCAGCGGCCGTTCGTCGTTCGCGGGGGCCAGCGTCGTGAGGCAGCGTTTGCAGCCGAGTTCGGCGGCGAGTGCGGCTTGCTCTTTGAGCGTGTTGAGGCCCGGCCGATAGATCTCGACCGGCGACTCGATCTCCCACGGCAGCCGGAAGTAGCCGAGCTTCAGTTGCGCGCTCTCGATCAGACGCCGCGCGCCGGGCAAACCGAGCTGCGCCACTTGCGCTTGAAACGTGACGATGTCGAGTTCTAAGCCTTTGAATCCGTGGGAGAGCGCCGGTTCGATCAGATCGTTGAGCGAGGAAGTGAGACCAAGCGGCGCGGGACTCAAACACTTGAACATCGATTCCTCCGAACGGGTTTTGGGCGGGCAACATCCCGGCGCGCGACGAAGGCGCAAGCAAGAAAAATCGATTATGCCAAAACGGCCCGCGAGATTGAAGGGGCGCTACGATCGGCACGACCCACACGTTCGGAGATGCGCACGCGCGCCGAACGACGCCGGCGCGATGAACCCCGCAACGCGCGACGACCGGGCGCGAACCGCAGGGTTATACTTGTCCGCTTGCGCGTCGCCCCCTCACTGTGGAGGATTGCGATAGCACTCGGCCTCGCTTTCGATCTCGATCACGGCACGACGTTCGATCATGGAACTGCTTCGAATCGTCATTCTCGCCGTCGTCCAAGGGCTCACCGAGTTTCTGCCGATCAGCAGCGACGGGCATCTCCTGATCGCTTCGTCGCTGTTCGAGGCGATCACCGGCAACAAGCTCGTCGGCAAGCAGCTCACGCTCACGATCGTCTTGCACGCCGGGACCTTGGTGACCGTGCTCGTCGTGTTTCGGAAGCAATTGCTGCAACTGCTGTCGACCGATCGGCGCGTGATACCGCTGCTGATCGTCGGTACGATTCCGGCCGGCATCTTCGGCATCGCGCTGAAGAAATGGTGCGGGCCGTTGCTCGATAGCCCGTTGGCCGGCGGCATCGGCTTGGTCGCGACCGGCTTGATCTTGCTGTGGGGAACGCGCAACACGGAACAGCCGATACATGCAGCGGCGGATAAGGCAACGCCCGAAGCCGATGCGAAGCCTAAAACAGAACTCGACGCACTCGATTCGCATCGGATTCGCTACACGCAGCTCAGCTACGTGCAAGCGTTCGTCATCGGTTGTTTTCAAGCGGTCGCCGTGCTGCCGGGCGTGTCGCGAAGCGGATCGACCATTGCATCGGGCCTAGCGATCGCCAAGCTGCGGCGCGAAGACGCGGCGAACTTTTCGTTCCTGCTGTCGGTTCCCGCGGTCGGCGGAGCAGTGCTCTTGGAGCTCATCGCACTGTGGAAGAGCGGCGGCGAAGGGTTCGACGTCGGGCATTTGGCGATCGGCGCCGTGGTCTCGATGCTCGTCGGCTTCGTGGCCTTGCGGTGGTTGCTGCTCTGGGTGCGCGGCGGGCGGCTGCACCTGTTCGCGTATTGGTGCATCCCGTTGGGGATCGTCGTCACGGCTTGGCAACTAATCGGTTCATCGCATTAGTCCGCTAGTGACAACGGGCCGGACGGCGTATAATGAGGCTTCGCGGAATGCTTCTTCCGCATCGGGGGCGAACTGGCATCGACCGGATGGCTAGAAGCGTTTGCGGCGTGCCGTGGTTGGTCGGCTGGCCACGTAAAAAGCCGTCCACACAGTTATCTGCTGAAGATAGCTACGCTTTGGCCGCTTAGTAATAAGCGCCACTGATTGAGAGCCTTCGTCGGAGAGGTTCGAAAGTCAGTCATTAATTCCGAATCGTCCTAGGCCAACCGTGGAGAACTCCCGGGACTAAAAAACGTGCTCTACTAACCTGGGACCGACCGTGTCGATGCGGGCAGCCCGGGTGAAGGCGTAAATGCATTCGACTACGCACGTAGATGTGAACGTGGAAACATTACGGGACGCGGGTTCGATTCCCGCCGCCTCCATTTTGCCGCTTGGTACCACCGAGTGACATGAAACGATGCAACCCTCGATTTATATCGGGGGTTGTTTCGTTTATCGGCTCGGCTCTTGCTACAGACGGCTACAACTCGAGATGCTCAACGCCGGCTCAAGTGCAGCGCGGGAAGACTTGCCGGCTGCACGACGAGAGCAGACCGCAAGTGAATATCATCTCGACCGGCGGCATTCGGAACTCCGGCGAAAACGAAGAAATCGCCCCGTTTGGTTTCTATTCGGGCTCTTATGGCTGAATCCCGACGCTTGCCGAGAATAGACCGTATGGCCGGAGGCGCACGCTGTACAATACTTTGACGCTCCTCAGGTTTTTGACCATGAGGCAGCGCCCGCTCGACGCAGAAAACACCGTCTTGGAGTTCCCCATGCGTCTCGCCGATTTCATCCTCTCGAATGTCGAGCCGATTCTGGCCGGGTGGGAGATCTTCGCGCGGAGCATAGGTGCGGGTGAACACCTAGACCAGCTCGCGCTACGCGACCACGCCGGGCAAATCTTGCAAGCCACCGCGCGGGATATGAAATCGCCCCAAACGGTTGTCGAGCGAGCGATGAAATCCAAGGGTCGCGACCACTCGTGCGAGAGCGATGCTCTCGACGGTGCGTCCGATGCGCATGCGGTCGATCGCCTGAGCCTGGGTTTCGACATGCTGGAGGTAATGAGCGAGTACCGCGCCTTACGCGCCAGCGTGCTTCAGCTTTGGCACGACAGCGCACCCGACGCCGACGAACGCGATGTCGATGATGTGACCCGCTTCAATGAATCGATCGACCAGTCCCTCTCGAAAGCGGTCGCCAGTTACACCCACCGAGTCGATCAGGCGCGCGATATGTTCCTCGCGATCCTCAGCTGACCTGCCCCCCTTAAACGAGTCCGGTCGTCAGTCGTAGACTGACGACCATCACTTGAAAAAGGGAGGGGATCATGGGCACGAAGCGTTTGCAGGTCGAGCAGATCATTCAGAAGTTACGGGAAGCGGAATTGGAGAT
>JAIOPP010000138.1 GCA_021413845.1 Planctomycetia bacterium
GCCATCTCGAATACCGAGCCGAAGTCGGGCAGGAACTCCGGGGCCCCTTTCGGCAGCGGTTTCTCTAGGTCCTGCTCGTCCATCGCGTCGAGTACTTCGAGCAACGCCGTACGACGTTCGTTCATCACGTCGAGCACTTTCGCCGGTTCCGGATAGTCGGCCGGGTTGTTCGTCGGGCGGGAGCCGGTGCCGAACGCCTGATCGAATTCCGGCCGTCGCACGACTTTCTCCGGAGCCAAGGTCGACAAAAAGAAGTTGTCGGCGGTCGCCATGTGCCCGGCGAACCACAGGGCGTGATTCGCGTTCGGATGCACTTGGTGCGTCCACTGCTCGGGAGTCGCGATATCGGTGAGCAGCGACCGGCTATAGTCTCGCGCGGTGAGCAACTGCTTCTTCAAACGCTGTTTCACGGTCATGACGTTTCTCGCACTCGCCTGGGCTCGGGCTCCACTGCAAGTATCGCAACGCCCCCGACCAGCGACAACCGCCCGGCCTGCGGAAGCATGAATGTCGAAATCCGAAGGACGAAAGAAGCACGAATGACGAAGCTCGAAGGGGGCTTCCACGCATCGAAAAGCCTTTCGTCCTTCCGGCTTCGTCATTCTTTCGTCTTTCGAGCTTCGACATTCGTCATTTCCAGCCTGCCCCTTTTGACGCCGCCCCTTCGGCCAGTTACAACTACTCCTGTCGGCAACGACGAACGGCCTCCTGCGAGAGGCCCCCGCAATGGGGACCTGTGAACCTGGTCAGGGGAGAAATCCAGCAGCCATAAGCGGTCAGCCTCATGTGCGGTGGGTCTCTCGCCGGGGGCCGTTCCCGATAAAGCTGCTCACGCGAGCCGCTAAGATCAACGGCCGCTAAGATGTTTTCGGACGAAGGGGGAGAAGCGGGGCACGCCACCTGCCGCTTTCGTCTCCCGACGCGTTTTTCCCTTACGCGATTTCAAAATGTCCGACTTGCTCCCCGAAACCGACCCTGAATCCGCCGACCGCGCCGCCGCAGCGGCCCCCGCCGGCGAATACGTCGTCGTCGCGAGGCGCTATCGCCCGCAAGCTTTTGCCGAGCTCGTCGGCCAGCAGCACGTCGCACAAGCCCTGTCGGGTGCGATCCACTCGCATCGCGTCGGCCATGCCTACCTCTTCACCGGCGCGCGTGGAGTCGGCAAGACATCGACCGCACGGATCTTCGCCAAGGCGCTCAATTGCGAGCAAGGCCCGACCGATACGCCGTGCAACGAGTGCGACATTTGCCGCAGCATCACCTCGGGCGACGATGTCGACGTCATCGAGATCGACGGGGCGAGCAACCGCGGTATCGACGACATTCGTCAACTCCGCCAGAACGTGAACGTCCGGCCGAGTCGGGCTCGGTTCAAGATCTACATCATCGACGAAGTCCACATGCTCTCGCGCGACGCTTTCAACGCTTTGTTGAAGACGCTCGAAGAACCGCCGGAGCATGTGAAGTTTATGTTCTGCACGACCGAGCCGGAAAAAATCCCGATCACGATCCTCTCGCGCTGTCAGCGTTTCGACTTCGCGGGGGTCGAAACCTCGATGATCGCCGAGCGCTTGCGGCAGATTACGGAGATCGAAGGAGTCGAAGTCGAAGCCGAGGCGTTGGAGCTGTTGGCGCGGCGGGCGGCCGGTTCGATGCGCGATAGCCAGTCGTTGCTGGAGCAAATTCTCGCCGCCGGCGGCAAGCGAGTGACGACCGACGACGTCCAGCGGCTCTTAGGCATCGCGACCGATGCCCGACTGACGAAGCTCGTCGAGTGTCTCATGTCGCGCAACGCCGCCGGTGCGCTGGCCGAACTCGACGGCGCGGTGCGGCAGGGGGTCGAAGTCGGGCAGATGCTCGATCAACTGCTCGGTTACTTGCGCGATCTCTTGGCGGCGGCCGTCGGCTGCCCATCGACGTCGTTTCTTTACGTGACGCCCAGCCGAGCGATCGACGTCGCGAAGGCCGGGCCGCAGATCGGCGTGCATACGCTGTTGGCGATGTTGCAGATCGTCGAGCAGGCGGCCGGCCGGCTTAAGCAGTCGACGGCGAGCCGGACGTTGGTCGAGATCGCGCTAGTACGAATCTGCTGCCTCGACGACCTCGACGATCTGGGAACGCTCATCGCGCAGTTGTCGACCGGCGGGGCCGGCGGCATGGTGGTTGCTCCCGGACCACGCCCGACTCCGGTAGCTGGACAGTTGGGAAATTCAGGAATTTCCGGACGGCAATCCCCCCCGTCTTCCCCAGAAGATAATGAAGCGCTAAAAAAAAACGTTGAGTCGGTAATCGCACCGGTTTCCGAGGCGCCGGCTCCGTCCTTGCCGTCTCCGAAACCAGTGGAGGCGAAGCCGGCCGAACGCTCGAACGGCCAAGCTCACGCTGCCCAAATAGAGCCCGCTTCCGCCCCGATCCAGGCCCCTTCCGGCGTTTCGCAAACTTCCAAACCATCGGAAGTTGCGCTTCCGCATCCGACGTCGGCCGACCTCCGCAAGGCCTGGGACCGGATGATCGACGAGTTCCGCAATATGCTTGGAGACCATGCCGAGAAATGCGAGACCCTGGCATTTTTCGTGCCGAATCGGCTGGTCGCGTCGTTCCCTAAAAAATACAATCTGTCTAAGGTTCAGTGCGAGCGACCTGATTCGGTATCGCGTATCAACGAGGCGATGACGAAATCGGTCGGTCGACCGCTCCGTTTGGAATGCGTTTTGCTAGAGGACCGGGGCGGGGCGGAAACGAAGAAGGACGCCCCCCGAGGTCCGACGCAACACGAGAAGCTCAGAGAGAAGACACAGCAGCCGTTCGTCCGCCAAGCCTTGGAGCTTTTCGACGCGCGGCTGATCCGGCTGGAAGAAGATAAAGACCAGTAGCGAACCGTACGGCTAGCGAACAGCACGGCAGCGGTCGGTAGGAAACCAAATAAGAACGCATGCGACGAGCACATCCGTTTCGTCGTCGCGTAGTTTTCAACGGAGTTCGGGTTTTTGAGTCAAATCGCCCAGTCGGTTACGCGCTTGATCGAGGAGTTCAACAAGCTGCCGGGCATCGGCAAGAAGACGGCCGAGCGATTGACCTACCATGTGCTTCGCGTCCACAAGACTGAAGCGATGGGGCTCGCCGAGGCGATTCGAGCAGTGAAGGAAAACGTTCGTTACTGCGTGAACTGTTTCAACTTGTCGGAAGAGGAGACCTGCACGATCTGCCAAGACGCGCGCCGCGACCGCTCGCAGCTCTGCGTGGTCGAGCAGCCTCGCGACCTCATCGCGCTCGAGCAGGCGGGAAGTTTTCGCGGACTCTACCACGTGCTGCTCGGTCGGATCGCACCGCTCGAAGGGGTTGGGCCGGATCAACTGACGATCGACCGGTTGGTCGAACGGGTTCGAGAAGGAGCAACGAAGGAAGTGATTATGGCGACGAATCCGACGCTCGAAGGAGACGGCACGGCGCTATACATCTCCCACCGCCTAGCCGACTTTCCGATCCAGATAACGCGTCTCGCTCGGGGCTTAACGACGGGCAGCGTGCTAGAATTCGCTAACAAAGAGATTCTCGCCGATGCCCTGAGCGGCCGGCAAAAGTTTTGACCATCGACTCATTCGCTTCGTAGTAAAAAACATTTAGCAGCAGCGTTCCGGTTCCGTCTCCATCGTTTTTAAAGCACCCTTCGCCATGCGTCTCTCCTTCGGCCAGGAAATGCGTCAGGTCCAGAAGCAAATTCTGGCGCCGCGCATGATTCAGTCGATGGAAATCCTGCAGTTGCCGATCCAAGCCTTGGAAGAACGGATCGAGCAAGAGTTGCAAGAGAATCCCATCCTCGAGATGCAGGAAAACGATCCGGACCTTCCGGACGAATCGGTCGAGCGCGAAGATAGCGACGCGAAGACTTCGGAAGAAAAAGAACTCGTCGTCGACGAGTCGAAGAACAACGCCGACGACTTCGAGCGGCTCGAAAATCTCGGCGACGATTGGTCGCAAGACTTCGACGAGCGCCCCCGGATGTCGAGCAACCGGATGGCCGAAGAAGACGATCGTCGCCACGACGCGATCGCGAATATGGAGTCGAAGCCGCCGACGTTGTCCGATTATCTCATCGAGCAACTCGGCTGGTACGACCTCGACGAGCCGACGCGCCAGATGGCCGAGCGGATCATCTACAACCTCGATAAGAACGGCTACCTCGCCGGCCGACTCGAAGACCTGATCGATCTCTCGATGGGCTCCGCCGAAATTGCGCTCGCGCAGAAGGCTCTCGGCGTCATTCAGAAGCTCGACCCGCCCGGCATCGGGGCCCGCAATTTGAAGGAATGCCTGCTGCTGCAATTGCTGCCGGGCGTTCACCTCTACGAGCAGATGCGCGTGATGATCGCGAACCATCTGGAAGACTTCGAGCACAACCGCCTGCCGGCGATCCAGAAGAAGACCGGCTACTCGATCGAGATGATCCACGAAATCATCCATGAGCTGCGGAAGCTCAACCCGAAGCCGGGCGCGATGTTCACCGAGGTGCATGCCCCGACCGTCACGCCGGATGTATTCCTCGACGTCGACGAGCACGGCAAGTATTCGATTCGCCTCGAAGACGGCCGGGTGCCGAACCTGCACATCTCGAGCTACTACCGCAAGATGCTCGAGCGCGGCGTCACCGATCAAGAAAAAGAGTGGATCAAGCGGAAGCTCAACGCCGCCCAATGGCTCATCGAATCGATCGAACAACGCCGCAGCACGCTCACGCGCGTCTCGCAGGCGATCGTCGACCATCAAACCGAGTTTCTCAACAAAGGCCCTGAGTTTCTCGAGCCGCTCAAGATGCAGCAGATCGCCGATAAGGTCGGCGTCCACGTCACGACGGTCTCCCGCGCCGTCGACGATAAATGGATCCAAACGCCGCGCGGCATCTTCCCGCTCAAGCGCTTCTTCGCCGGCGGCACGACGACGGCCGACGGCGAAGAAATGGCCTGGGACACGGTTCGCATCCAGCTCCGCGACGTGATCGACAAGGAAGACAAGCAACGCCCGCTGAGCGACGACGACCTCGTAGCCGAACTCGGCAAGCGCGGCATCACGGTCGCCCGTCGCACGGTAACGAAGTACCGCAAGCTGATGAAAATCCCCAGCTCACGCGAACGCCGGGTTTGGACTGAGTAGATAAATTTATTTCGGGCCTGGGGTATATCGAAAGGCTCGGCATGAAGGTCCGCGATGCGATCAAGTTGATTGAAGCCGATGGTTGGGTTCATGTAAGAACACGCGGCAGCCATCGACAATTTAATCATGCGATCAAACGCGGGCTTGTTACTATTCCGGGAAAGCCGAACGACGACCTGTCGCCAGGAACGATGAATAGCATCCTCAAGCAAGCGGGTCTTAGATGAAGTATCTCATCGTTTTAGAACCGACCGATACCGGATTCTCGGCTTACTCTCCCGATCTGCCCGGATGTGTTTCCACGGGTGCGACTCGAAATGAGTGCGAGAGCAATATGCGCGATGCGATCGAGTTTCATCTCGATGGGCTACGCATCGAGGGGGAGCCGATTCCTTTGCCGAATTCCTACGCCGCATTCGTAGAAATCGCTTCGGCTCAGTAGCCGGTTTACGGCGCGTTCGCTCCGTCTACGAGCTTGCGCCAGAACGATCGCGCTTCGGCGATTTGCGTGTCCGCTACTTGCCGTTCTTTCGCGTCCGTGAGCTTCAGCTGCGCGGCTCGTTCTTCAAGCCAGTCGAGGAAGAATTGTGCCGAGTTGCGGCTTACGCGGGTCTTGCCGTCGATCTCCACGTACCACGGCGCGGTCAACGCGGCTCGATATGTGGTCTCGTTCTCGCATTGTGCTCGAATCAGGCACCAGCCGCTTTCGTGAAACACGGTTGTCGGAAACCGGCCTCCCTCCTTCGCCCAATCGCGAAGGGGCACATTATGTAAGATTTTGCCGTTTTGAATTACCTCGACGTAGGCGATCCGGTCGCGCGTCGCGAGATCCATTGCCATCTCCAGCGTTACCGGCGCGCCCGCTGGTCCGGTGAACACCGCGCCAGGCTTCTTGCCGTCGGCCCGAGGCTGAATCAACGGGCCGTTCGTCACGACGACCATTCCTGCCTTGAAACTTTCCCACCAAGCGTCGTAGCTGAGCGAATCCTTTTCGACCCACACGTACGTTCGATTGTAGCCGGCGGGATTGCCAACCGTGCCCGAGCCGGAGCCGGCTGAGGGGACCACGCGCAGGCCGACGTTGAGCATGTGGAAGTAAACGTCTTGGGCAAATCGAGCCGGGCCGGCGTAGCCGCGATAGATCGACTTGTCGAACGGCCGCCCCTGCCACGCGGTGTCGACTTTGTCGCGTTGCAGAAATGAGGCCAGGACGCGATAGCTGTCGACCTTTCCCTGGGCGAGCAAGATCGGTAAGTCCCACGCCCCGGGATGGGCGACGTCGACCCAGAGCGCCTTGTGCTGAGATTTGAGTTCGCCCAACTGCGGCATTAGCGGCAATAGCGGTTGCCCCTCGGTGCCCGCTCCGCCACTTAGCGGCAGCGGTTCCGGCAGGTTCAAGAGCGCGAGCGGCCCGCCGTTTCGGTCGTCGAGGCCGGCCATGAGCTGGTAGAACCGGTTCCGATCGAACGTCGCTACGATCTGTTTCGGCAGCTTCGTCTTCGCCCAATCGTTGCGGCGATTCGTCCAGGTCGTGAGGGGAGCGATGTGCAATTCGTCGGCTTGCATCGCCAGCTCGACTTCGCGCTGTGGGCGGCGAATGTCGAGATCGCCGGCCCACCAATCGCCGGCTCCCATGTCGACGATCCGTTTCAGCGTTACGGTCTTTTCGTCGTCGGCGCCGTCGTTGATCGTGAAGTAGCCGTTGGCCGTTTGGTATTCGGGGCCGTGATCGATCTCGAAGAAATAGTTGCCGCGAAAGAGCTCGAGCTGCACCGTTCCCGGCACGACGACATGGTCGTGCCAAAACGGGAGCTTCGGCACTTTGACGGCGATTCCTTTCTCGTTCTTCAGGTGTAAGCGAAAAGGAACCGGTTGATTCGACGCCGCGTCGACGACCCGCAGCAGGAGCTTTCCGGCTCCCAGAGCCGCCGGCGGAGCGATGAACGCCGTCGCCAAGATGCCGCACAGTACAATCGTTGCGAGCCGCACGCCGCACCTCCCGCTTTCACGAAGATCGGCTTTCACATGGCTGGAAAGCTTAAAAGAGTTTAGCATGCCGGTGCTCGGCGAGTCGGAGTCGGTGTGCGGATCGTGGATCGCCGAGCGGTTTGCAGCCCCGTCGCTGCCGGCTGCTGATTCTCACCGCGTCGGTCGTCGGTTATAGTAAGACCTATGATTTGCCCTTTCTGCCGCGTCGACAACGACCGAGTCATCGATTCTCGCACCAGCCAAGACGGCCTCGCGATACGTCGGCGGCGTGAATGCTTGGCCTGCAAACGGCGCTTCACCACCTACGAGCGCGTCGAAGAAATGTCGCTCAGGGTCGTCAAGAAAGACGGCAATCGGGTCCCGTTCGAGCGCGAGAAGATCAAGCGGGGGCTCGAAAAAGCCTGCTGGAAACGGCCGATCGCCCCGGACGATATCGAACGTGTCGTCACGGCGATCGAGAACGAAGTCTATAAGACTTACGAGGGCGAAGTCGTGAGCAACGACCTCGGCGAGCTCGTGATGCGCCACCTCAGCAAGCTCGACCAGATCGCCTACGTGCGGTTCGCGAGCGTCTATCGCGAATTCAAAGACGTGCGCGAGTTCGTCGAAGAGCTCGAGCCGATTCTCCGCGACGAGCCGCGCCGGAATTAAAGCCGCTCTGCGCCCCGGTCGATTGTCGCTAAAATGCTCCCTCGTTCGCGTGCGCCGTCGCTCGCCGTTACGGTGCGGCACGCTCGATCCCGAAAGTCTCACGGAGTAGCTCGCATGTTCGTCGACCGCATCCCCGTCCTCTGGCAAACCGTCGGGCTCTTGATCGTGTCGAACGTCTTTATGACGTTCGCCTGGTACGGCCATCTCAAAGAGCTTGCCGCCAAGCCGTGGTACGTCGCGGCGCTGGTGAGTTGGAGCGTCGCGCTGTTCGAGTATCTCGCGCAAGTCCCGGCGAACCGGATCGGCCACACGCAGCTGAGCGTCGGCCAGCTCAAGATCATCCAAGAAGTCATCACGCTCACGGTCTTCATTCCGTTCGCACTGTTCTACTTAAAAGAGCCGCTCAGGCTCAATTATCTCTGGGCCGGCATGTGCATGTGCGGCGCGGTGTACTTCGTGTTCAAGACGTGAGGCCTGCGAGCCCTGCTTCGTGTGCCTGCCGAGTATGAGCATGCGATGAGTTTGACTTCGAAAGTGGAAAGCACGGATCGGTAGCGATATCATGATGCCTTGGCGGAAGGTTCCGCCGTCGTTGCGTCGCGATTCCTCAAGAAGGAGCTTCTCATGGATCGTCGTCGATTCTTGGCCGCGGCTGCCGCCGCTGGTTCCGTCTCTTGGCTCCCTCCGCATCTGCTGGGAGAGCAACCGGGCGCCTCTCGCACTTTCGCTTCTCCCGCCGAGGCGATGAAGTCGCCGCGCGAAACGCTGATGTACGTGGTCGGCGTGTATGCAGGCACAGGGATTGATAAACCGGATTATCTCGCGACCGTCGATCTCGATCCCGCGTCGAAGACTTATTCGCAGATCATCCACCGGCTGCCGATGCCGAACGTCGGCGACGAGCTGCATCACTTCGGTTGGAACGCTTGCGGCAGTTGCCACGGCGACCACGCGCGCCGCTACTTGGTCGTTCCCGGGCTCGTCTCCGGTCGGATTCATATCATCGATACGCAGGATCCGAAGCAGCCGAAGCTGCACAAGGTCATTGAGCCCGACCAGATCGTTCGTAAGACGAAGCTGACCGCGCCGCATACCGTGCATTGCCTTGCCGACGGTCGGATCATGATCTCAATGCTCGGCGACGATCAGCTTGCCGGCCCGGGCGGGTTTCTCTTGCTCGACGACAAGTTCGAAATCGCCGGTCGTTGGGAGGCCGATCTCGCAGGCATGAACTACAACTACGATTTTTGGTATCAGCCGCGCCACAACGTGATGGTGAGCAGCGAATGGGCCGCGCCGAGCACCACGCGCCCCGGCTTCAAGCTCGACGACGTGAAGGCCGGCAAGTATGGGCACCATGTTCACTTCTGGGATTGGACGAAGCGCAAGATCGCGAAGAGCATCGACCTCGGCCCGCAGGGATTGATCCCGCTCGAAGTCCGTTTTCATCACAACCCCGAGAGCGCCCATGCTTACGTGGGCGCGGCCCTTTCGAGCGTGATGTGGCACTTCTTCAAGAAGGGCGACGAATGGCAGGCCGAGAAGGTAATCGAAGTTGCCGGGAAAGAGACGAAGGGTTGGGACTTCCCGGTGCCGGGCCTGATCAGCGATCTCGTCGTCTCGCTCGACGATCGTTGGCTTTACTTCTCGAATTGGCTGCACGGCGACATTCGCCAATACGATATTCGCGACCCTGCCAAGCCTAAGCTGACGGGACAAGTCTGGATCGGCGGAGTGATCGGCAACGCGCCGACGATTCGTGGCCGCAAAACTTCCGGCGGGCCGCAAATGCTGCAACTGAGCCTCGACGGCAAGCGGCTCTACGTGACCGACTCGCTGTTCAGCAGTTGGGACAATCAGTTTTATCCCGACATCGCCAAGCAAGGCTCGCTCATGCTGCAACTCGACGCCGACACGGAGCAGGGGGGCCTGAAGCTCAACGAGAATTTCCATCTCGACTTCGGCAAAGAACCCCACGGCCCGGCGCGAGCCCACGAGATGCGTTTCCCCGCCGGCGATTCGACGTCGGACGTGTGGATATAAACGACGCGCTCGACTGTTTGAGGCGAGCGGGGGCAGTCATGCCAGGGTTGTGAAGCTAGCGGGGTTGCTTTTTCACGAGGGGTTGCGAGACTTTTCTTCGGGGCATCGTCTCGGAGTTAAGCGATGTTGTCATCGATCTTTGCGCCGTTCGTAAAGCAGGGTCCGGCGGCCGTGATGTTTCG
>JAIOPP010000139.1 GCA_021413845.1 Planctomycetia bacterium
AGCAACGCGTCGAAACCTACCGGAGGTCGGAGTCGCGTCTCCTCACACGGCTCAACATCGCACGTCGCGCCGCGAGATTCAACGCGAAGAATTGGGCCATGTCTTCAACGTAGCAGGCACGTTCCACGTGCCGTCCGCCACGGAGGACTTCACACAGCCACAGCGGCTTGGTCAATCAACACGTAAAACGGCCGGTTCACATCGGCCGCTCGCCAGGAAGTATTGCCCGCTGCGTCTTCTTCGCAGAACGGCGCACGTGGCGGACGGCACGTGGAACGTGCCTGCTACTTTAACGCCGTAGCACGCCGCCCGCTGCCGGCTCGACGCGTGTTGCCATTTCGACGAACTTGCGGCTCGTCGTTTCGTCGCCGAGTTGTCGGTGCATCGTTGCGAGGTTCGAATACGCGACTCCCATCGCCGAGGCGTTGAGGACACCGTCGCGCACTGCTTGCTGCATGTAGCCCGCTCCCACGTTCGTGAGTTGCAGGGCTCGCTCTCGATTGCCGAGGGCCCAATAGGAAATGCCCATGCTGACGAGCGTTTCTCCCTGGCGACCACGATCGGCCGCGGCCGCTTCGATGAGCGGTCGTTCCATGAGCGGCGCCGCGCGCTCGAACCACTCGACCGCCGTCTTGTGGTCTTCCCGCTTCACGGCATAGAGCGAACCGATGCGGAAATAAAGTCGGCCGAAGCGATAAGCGTCGATCGGCGTTTCATCGCGCCCGACGCGGCCTTGTTGAATCAACTCGACCGCTTCGGTTCCGAATTTCAAAGCGTTGTCGATATCTCCTCGGGCATGCAACGATTGAAGCGCGTCGTAGAGACCCATGCCGGCTTCGAATTGAATTTGCTTCCTGCGCAGCGGATCGTTGCAGTCTGCCAAGGCGAGGTTCGTAGTCGTTCGCAAACTTTCGGCCCACACGAGCGGATCGGCTCCCCCTTGCATGCCGACGCACGCCGCCGACGCACGCACATAGACGTCGAGCAATACGTCGATGCTCAGATCTCCCGAGGCGCGTCCTTCGACGGCGATCGCTTCTGCTTTCTTCAACCAGCGCTCGACGACCGTTTCCTTCGACTGCCATTCTCCCCACGCGACATCCTGCGCGATTGCCAAGTGCGCTTCGACGAGCACTCGTTTCGCGCCGCACCGGAGCGTACGATTCTTCTCCGTCGCCAACGGCTCGACCAATCGCACGGCCCGCGTGTGGGCATCGATCGCCTGGCCGTAGTCGGGCCTCGCTCCGCCGGCCAACAAGTTGCCTCGCTGGAGCCATGCCCGTGCCTGATAGAGCGGCAACGATTTCGTTCCTTCGACGACCGTCTGGTTGTCGGCGAGCGCCGCGTCGAACAACGCTTCGTCGGCCAAGAGCTCGGCCCGCGTCAGCAAGTAGTCGGCCGCTTTGGTGTCGATCTTCAACGCGCTTTCGATCGCTTCCATCGCGGCTCGAGGTCGGCCGACCTTTTGCAGCAGCTTCGCCCGCAGCCAATGGGCCCGACTATTCTTCGCGTCGAGATTCGTGGCGACCGTGAGATCCGTGAGTGCGGCGGTATAGAATTCCGCAGACCTTTTTTCGGCCCGCAAGACGAACGGCCGGGCGCTGATCCGATCGAGCCCGATCGTGGCGACGAGCGGAACATCGGGCCCCGGCTCATAGCGAAGCGAGACACCGCGTTCGGGAAACACGACCCCCAGCGCATTGCCTTCGACATCTTCGACCGCGATGGCATCGGCTTCGTTGAGCGCGAGTTCTTTGAGAACCTCGGTCGGTGGAAAGCGGTTTCCCAGTTCGATGACGATCGCTTCGGCTTTGTTTTCGAAGAACGTCACTTCGACGGACTCGAACGGATCGATCTTGTAGTGGAGCTTGAGGTCGTTGCCGGCCCCTTGACGTCGAACCGGCTCGCCCCAGGCCTTGAGCACTTCTTCCAGCGTCGACTCACCAAGCAACACGCCGTTGAAGTCGACCGGCTCCAACTTAGGGAGAGGGCCCGGCGATGCCGGATCGTCAACCGTAGCGGCCGGTGAAACATCCGACGAGAGATCCGTCGCCCCATCCGCCGGCGATGTAGGAAGGACGGGCTGCGTCGGCGACGTCAACGGAATCACATCGGGAAGACCCGGAGTCGTCGGCGTCGCGCCCACAGGAACTTGGTTTCCTTGCGAGCGGGTCGGCGGAAACGTAATCGTGTCGGAAACGGGAGGAGGCGAGAAGACCTGAGGCCCTGCTCCGGTCGCAGTGGTTGGGCCCGCGATCGGCGGCGGAGTCGGATCGCCGAGCAAGCCGTCGGCACCGATGCCGGTCGCTTCGGTCTTCGCCGCCTGGGGGGCGACAGCCGGAGTTCCGTTCGGCGTAGCGAGTGGTGGCGTTGCGGCACGCAACGGCGCGCGCGGCGCCAAAGGAGCGCGCGGAGCCAACGTCGCCGACGACGCGGTGTAGGCGGGGCTGCGAACAGTCAGATTTCCGACCGGCTCCTTCGCGTTCGGCGTTGCCGTCGAAGGCTGTGGTTGCAATCTTGGCTGCGGTGTCGCAGGACGGGGCTTCAATTGCGACGGCGGCTGCGGCGGCGTTTCCGCCGGGCGATGAATTTGCAAACGCGAGTTCCGCTCCTCTTCCGTCGTCGGCGCAGCGGCTGCGGCAGGTGTCTGCGGAGTCGGGCGTTTCGCATCGCCGATGCGCAGCGTACTGCGCGGAGGAACGATCGGCGGCGCCCCTTGTCCGACGACGCGCGTCGCCGGTTCGGCGGCGGCGCTGAACGTCGCGCTGTTCCCGACGCAAAAGCAACCGAGCAGACACGCGAGCCCTAGAGCCGGGAGTCGAAAAGTGCGAAAGCGATTGCAAGCGCGAAGGCCGTGGCACATCGCGTGTTCCTCCGTGAACGCAGTAAAGCGAACCGCGCAATCCTTGTGCGGTTGCAGAACGAAGCGGCGGAAGTATAGCGAGACCCTGCGCCGGCCCCTAGACGAATCAAGCCGCCGGCAGCGGCAGCTTGAAGCGGTGCCGGCCCGTTGCGATCCCCTTTCTCGTTTCCTCCCTTATTGCTACTCTCCGCCGCATGAAAAGTCGCATAAAAGTCGCTGTCGTCGCGCTCTTTGCCTCGCTCCTCATACCGACTCTCGCAGGCATCGCGTCGGCAGGCCCGCCGCCGGCGCCGGCGGAGGCGCTGCGCAGCCGGCGCGACGACGCCGACCTCGCGAGTGTCTTCTTCCTCGATGCCGCGCAAGGTTGGACCGTCGGCGATCATGGCGCCGTCCTCCATACGCTCGACGCCGGCGCACACTGGGCGGCGCAAGAGTCGGGCCTCGGTTGCCGCCTGCGCGACGTTTACTTTCTCAACGCTCAACAAGGCTGGATCGTCGGCGGATACTATGATCCTTACGTGCATCGGAGCCGAGGCGTATTGTTGCGCACCGTCGACGGCGGCGCGACCTGGCAACTCGAGCCGACGCCGCTGCTACCCGCCCTCCGAAAAATTCGGATGCGCACTGCGCAAGAAGGTTGGGCTGCGGGCGACCCTTCGACGCTTGCCCCTTCCGGTCTGCACTTCACGCGCGACGGCGGCAAGACCTGGAGCGCCGCCGGCGGCCACTTGCCGGCCGGTATCGTGGCGGCCGATCTCGCGGCGGCGGAAGGGCATAAAATCGACCACGCTGCCGGAACGGTCGCCGACGGCGCGGGCCGAGTCGTCGCGCTCGCGGAGCGGTTTCTCAGCGCTACGCCCGCCGCCGAGTTCGGGCTGCGCACCGTGCGCGACATCGCGCTCGATCGTGGTGGAGCAGGCACGCTCGTCGGCGACGGCGGACTCGTCCTCTCGACCGAAGATGGGGGTGCCGCGTGGCACGCGAGCGGCGAAGATCTCACTTCCGGTGTCGGCGCGCAATGCGATTGGCACGCCATGGCCCGGCATGGCGCGAGCTTGTGGATCGTCGGTGCGCCGGGGAGCGTGGTGCTGCATAGCGCCGATGCCGGGCGGCATTGGGAGCTGCTGCCGACCAAGCAACCGTTGCCGCTGCGCGACGTGGCGTTCGTCGATGCCGAGCGTGGGTTTGCGGTCGGTGCGCTCGGCACGATCCTGGCGACGGTCGACGGCGGAAAGACTTGGAACAAACAATCGTACGGCGATCGGCGCGCAGCCCTCTGGAGTTGCTTTACCGATGCCGAGTCGATGCCGCTGGAGTTGATCGCCAAGAGCTGCACCGAAGACGGCTACCGCACGGTCGCCTCGCTCGTCGGCCGGCGCGATTGCGAGCCGGGAGTCGACTCGAGCGCCGCTGCCGGCGATCGGGTTGCCGATGGCCTTTCGGCATTGGGCATCTCCTCGACTCAGCAAGCTTGGGCCTTTCCGCTCCGGCAAGCCGCGTTGCAACTGTCGGCGAGCGACGTCCTCTCGACCTGGGGGGCCGGCGACGAAGCCGAGGGCCTGCGCCGGATTCAAGCACATTTCGTGTTGCAACTTCGCACGTGGCGGCCCGACGTCGTGCTCACGCATGCTCCTGCTCCGCGCGGCGACCTGCCGACGAATCACCTGCTGCATCAACTGGTGATGCAGGCCCTCGAGGCGGCCGCCGATCCCAACGCTTTTCCGGAGCAGATCGAACTGCTCGGGCTCGCGCCATGGCAAGCGCAAAAGGCGTTCGGCCACGAGCCGAATCAAACGCAAGGCACGGCATCGGTCAAAGCTTCGGATGTGATGACGCGCACGGCGATCGCGCTCGACGAGTTCTGTTCGCCCGGCCGCGCACTGTTGTCCGACCGGCGGACGGCGCCGTCGGCGACCGTGGCCGTCCGGTTGTGTATGAACCGGACTCCTTCGGCCGCGCCCGAACGAGAACTTTTCGCCGGCTTGGTGTTGCCGGCCGGCGGCGATGCGCGGCGCACCATCGTCGGCACGGTCGGCGATACGATTTTGAAGATGCGGCGCACGGCCGAGCGACGACGGAGCCTCGAAGGAATCGTCATGCAGAAAAGCGGGACCGTCGGAGTCGAGCTCGCCGGGCGACTGCGCGACGTCACGGCCGGCCTGGAAGACGAGCCTGCCGGCCGGGCCGTCTTCGAGCTTGCCGAGACGTTCCGCTTCGCCGGTCGTTGGGAAGCGGCGCGGGAAACGTATGAATATCTTCTCACGCGCTATCCCCAACACTCCGACTCCGAAGCGGGCCTGCATCGGCTCGTTCATTATCTGGCGAGCAGCGAAGCCGATCAGCGCTTGCGCCGCGCGATGATCCACACGGCCGACGCCCTGGCGATGGCCCCGCTCGGCGCAAGCACCGGCGAAGGGGCGATCTCGGCATCGAAGCCGCGCACGGTTTCGCAAAACACGCTCGGCCAAGTCGAATCCGCAGCGGGCATTCCGGGCACGGCCGATCGGCTGGAGAAGCTGAACATCACGATCGCGCAAGGTCCGCCGTCGATCACGCAGATGGCCGTGATGCCGACGCCGGCCGCGATGCTGCTGGGGCGCAACGCGCGCGAGCAAGCTCCTGCGGCGAAGCCGGCGGAAGCGGTAAGCACGGCGGCTCGCGAAACCGCAAGCGGCGCTGCGGTGAATGGCGTGATAGATAGTTCTGCTGGTTCTGCGCTGGTTGGGTATACCGGTGATGAAGATCGGCGACGGCGCGCGATCGCGCTCGGGGCTTACTTCGAGAGCCGCGATCCGGTCGGGCATGCCGAGCCGACGATTCTCTTTCCGCTTGCTGCCGCGCGACGCAAGCTCGGGCAGACCGCCGAAGCGGAAAGCTTCTACAAGCATTTCGTCCGTTCGCATCCCGAAGATGCGTGGTGGGCCTGCGCCGCGTCGGAAGCGGCGATTCGCAATCCCGGCACGACGGGCATCAAGCGGCAACATCGTTCGCTCGCGGCAACCGAAAAGCCGCTCTTGGATGGAACGCTCGACGATGCCGTGTGGCGCGCCGCGACGCCGCTCGAGCTACGCAGCCCGCTCGGCGACGACGACGCTTGGCCTGCCGTGGCGCTGATCGCGCATGATGCCGAGTACCTTTATTTAGCGGTCCGTTGCCGGCGCACTCCTAATACCGAAATGCCGGCCCCGACCGGTCCGCGGCAGCGCGACACCGACCTCGCGGCCCAAGATCGGGTCGACTTTTGCCTCGATCTCGATCGAGATTACGCGACCTATTACAAGCTCTCGGTCGACCGCCGCGGCTGGACCGCCGAGTCGTGTTGGGACGACACCGGCTGGGATCCGCAATGGTTCGTCGCCGCCGGGGGCGATGAGACGACCTGGACCGTCGAAGCGGCGATTCCTTGGAGCGAGCTGACGGTCGAGCCGCCGCGCTCCGGCGACGCCTGGGCTCTCGGCGTACAGCGCATCGCGCCGTCGACCGGAGTGCAAAGTTGGACCGCGCCGGCAGCGGCGGCGATTCGGCCCGAGGGGTTCGGGCACTTGACGTTCGAGTAGCGGGCGCGGCATCCTACAGAACTCGCTCGTCAGCCGCTCGCGTTTCAGGAGTTCCGCAGATGCCGATTCGTTCCGCCGTCACGATCAGTTTGGTGAAGGAAGCTCGCGGCGGACCCTTCGTCTTTTGGGACGATCTCGCGGCCGGTTGTCGCAAGGCGGCCGAGCTCGGCTTCGATGCCGTCGAGGTGTTTCCGCCGTCGGCCGACGCGGTCGATCCGAAAGCGCTTAAGCAGTTGCTCGTCGACCATCACCTGACGCTCGCCGCGGTCGGCACCGGCGCGGGCTGGGTGCGCGGCAAGCTGAACCTCACGCTACCCGACGCCGCGCAGCGCACCGCCGCGCGCGAGTTCATCAAGTCGATCATCGATCTGGCGGGCCCCTTCGGCGCTCCGGCGATCATCGGCTCGATGCAAGGGCGGCACGGCGTCGACGGCGTGGAGGAAGCGACCGCGCGGGGTTGGCTGGCCGAGGCGCTCGAAGAACTCGGCGACTATGCCCGACATTACGCGACGCCGCTCCTCTATGAACCCCTGAACCGGTACGAGACCAACATGGTGACTACCGTTGCGCAAGGGGTCGCGCTGTTGAAGTCGCTGAAGACGCGCAACGTGCTGCTGTTGGCCGATCTGTTTCACATGAACATCGAAGAGGTCGACATCGCCGACGCCCTGCGCGCGGGGCAAGGCTATATCGGCCACGTGCATTTCGTCGACTCGAACCGCCGCCCTGCCGGCAGCGGCCATCTCGACTTCGCCCCGATCGCGGCGGCGCTGAAAGAAATCGGTTACGACCGCTACGCCTCGGCCGAAGCCCTCCCCTGGCCCGACAGCGACACGGCGGCGGCGAATACGATCGCTGCGTTTAAGAAATGGTTCCGCGAGTAAGCATCGACTCGCTTTTACGGCCGCGGCTGCTAAATCAATTCGCGGATCGGCTTTTGGTCGTCGAGCAGAAACTGCGGCCGACCGGTGAGGTCGGGGATCGTTTGTCTCGTGTCGATGCCGAGGACGTGGTAAAGCGTGGCGAAAACATTCTCGGCCGAGTGAGGGTTGCCGCGCGGGCGGGCCGCGTATTTGTCGGTCGAGCCGATCGCTTGGCCGGTGCGCAGTCCGCCGCCGGCCAGCAGCGCGAAGCCGGATTCCTGCCAGTGGTCGCGACCCGCTTGGCGATTGATGCGCGGCGTGCGTCCCATCTCGCCCCAGGCGACGATCGCGACGTCGTCGAGCAGGCCGCGCTCTTCGAGATCGAGCACGAGCGCCGAGAACGCTTGATCGAACCAAGGGAGTTCTTCACGCAGCCGAGGAAACACGCCGGAGCGCGGGCCGTTCGATAGGATGCCGTGATGGTCCCACGAGCCGATGTTCAGCGACACGACCGGCACGCCGGCCTCGACCAGCCGACGAGCCATGAGGAACTTCGTCGTGAGCCAAGAGATCGGACTCGAATAGTCGAACGAGCTGGCGTAAAAGGAACGGTCGGGACCGTAGCGCTCGCGCACCTTCGCCGGCTCTTTGGCGACGTCCAATGCTTCGAGCACCTCGGGCGAGGTGAGCATCGCCAAGGCGCGGCGCGTGTATTCATCCATGCCGGCCATGTTGCCGCGCTGATCGATGTCGCGGCGCATGTTGTCGAGACGTTTCAAGAGCGAGGCGCGATCTTGCAAACGCTCCGGCGTCACTTGAATTTGGCGATGCGCCATCTGCCCGGAGATCGGCTCGAAAGGTCGATGCCCTGCGCCGACGTATAACGGGTCTTCCGGATGCACGCGCTGCAAAATGCTCGGAGCATGGTTGCACAGGCTCACATACGGCGGCAACGCGGCCGACGAGGGAGGATGGATGCGGCTGACGATCGCGCCGAGCGGCGGCCGCTTGTGCTTCGGCGCGAACCCGCTGAAGACTTCTTGCGGATCGTGGTCTTGCGGCAGCTCGTTGTGGAATTGCAGATCGCGCACGACGGCGAACTTGTCGGCCATCCGGGCCAGGCGCGGCATCAGCTCGCAGATCTCGAGGCCGGGCACGTTCGTTTCGATCGGTCGGAACTCGCCCCGATATTCGTTCGGCGCGCGGGGCTTCATGTCGAACGTATCGATCTGGCTCGGGCCGCCCATCATGTGGATGAGGATGACCGACTTCCGCGAGCGCCGCGCACCGGACTCGGCACGGAGGCGCAGGATGTCGGGCAGCGCGAGCCCGCCGGCCGCGAACCCACCGAGGCGAAGAAAATCGCGCCGCGCAACGCGATCGCAAGTCTGCGAACCTCTCCCCGAAAGCGTCAGCATGCGGGCCTCGATTCGGTCAAATGGGCTTTCTTAGCTGTTTAGTGGGCGTGGTGTTCCATCAACTTTTGCCGATTCGTTTAGATTGTAGAGGCCAGCGTCGCGACTCGCAAGAAAACAAACTCTGAATGAGAAAAGAGCAGAGTCCGGCTAGCGCCTGTCGTTTCAAAGAGAATGCGTCTATCACCGGCCGTAGTTCGACATCGCTAGTCCTTACGAAATAACTTGATCCCCGCTTCGAGCTCTAGTGACTTGCAAATAATCGCCAACCGTCGACGTTTGAACTTGCGGTAGGCACCTGGTACACCGCGGTCCCAGAGGCCACCCTCCTTTTCGTGTGGAATGAGATGACTTCGCATCACTCGAGCGAAATACTGCTTTGATCGAAAGTCTGCGAGGTAGGTTCGTGGGCTTTTTGAGCCGATAGACTGATTTTCTTCAGCCACTACGAAGCAGATGTTGCAAATACTGTTATAGTCTCGATGCTGAAAGCCGTAGTTGGCAAGTAACGCGCGGGGAAAGATATGATGACGGTCATTGCGGTTTGCACGAGCAGCTTCTTGTCCTAAAAGAACCTGTTCTCCATTCGTCAAATAGCACGGCCGTTGACGAGCAAGCAAACACGCAAAAGCTCGTGAACGAGCGGATGGCTGAGTGTATTCTGTTTTTAGAATGTCACTCCGATCGATAAGGTCCGTGAACAAGAATCTCGCGGAATTTGTCCGCGCAAGACGTTTAAAGAACAAGACATCGGAAATAATATTCTGCCTATAGCCGCGCCCGGAATATCTCTCACCAACGGCGGTTGCCCAAAACCACTTTTTGATCTCTTTACGATGCTTAGTAGTTGGTTGACCGGGGTGTGAGAAAAAATAAACGGTCAATGTCGCGATCATGTTCGCAGATGGCAAGAAGCGGAGCTCTAGCACCGAAAAGTTGGATCGAACATAGTCGATTGCCTTCGTAAAAGCCGCGCGATATTTCCCCCAGCTACTCAGGAATTTCGTTATTGCTTCGGAGTCCGATTCGATGCTTCGTTCCCACCGCCGTACCATAGCGTCCATAGCTCGCTCGCCGACATCGGGTTCTTGATTTGCCGATATGAACGAAAAGCCGTGTAAAATAGTATCGTGAGAAAGGTCAACAAAGCCTTGCGGTAAATTTGCCCGTAAATCGTTTGCCTTCTCTCGCAGTTCGATGTTGGATGCACGAGCAAATGCGCGATCGGCTGAACCGATCGGCATTCCCTGTGAATTTATTCGAATGAAAGCTTCTCGTACTTCGTCGAGATTGCTGGAAGCTATGACAATAATCGGAAGCTTGTACGACAAGAGTCTTTCGCGACAACTCACCACACGATCCAGCCGTCGCTTATTCAGATTGACCTGCCCCCCTTAAACGAGTCCGGTCGTCAGTCGTAGACTGACGACCATCACTTGAAAAAGGGAGGGGATCATGGGCACGAAGCGTTTGCAGGTCGAGCAGATCATTCAGAAGTTACGGGAAGCGGAATTGGAGA
>JAIOPP010000140.1 GCA_021413845.1 Planctomycetia bacterium
GCGACGCATGAGATCGGACTCCGGCGCCTCGACTGCCAGGGCCAGCGCCGGCAGGCCGTCGGTGATGAGATTGATCCACAGGATCTGCAGCGCCGTCAAAGGGACGGGAAGGCCGGCGAGCGCCGCGAACAGCATCAACAAGACTTCGCCCGCATTGCAGGCCAGCAGATAGTGAATCACCTTCCGGATATTATCGAGAATTCCGCGTCCTTCTTCGACGGCATTGACGATCGAGGTAAAGTCGTCGTCGGTCAACACCATGTCCGAGGCGGCTTTCGTGACGTCGGTGCCGGTGATTCCCATGGCGATCCCGATGTCGGCCGCTTTCACGGCCGGGGCGTCGTGCACTCCGTCGCCGGTCATCGCCACGATCTGTTTCCGACGCCTCCAGGCGTGGACGACGCGCAGTTTGTGCTCCGCGGTCACTCGGGCGTAGACGCTCGTCGAAACGACGCGACGTTCGAGTTCCGCGTCGTCGATCGCATCCAGTTCGGCACCCGTCATGACGCCCGGGGCGCGCTCGTCGAGAATTCCGAGCTCCACGGCGATGGCACGGGCCGTCGCCGGATGATCGCCGGTGATCATCACCGGCTGGATTCCGGCCTCGCGACAGCGCTCGACCGCAGCCCGCACCTCTTCGCGCGGCGGATCGATCATTCCTACGAGGGCCACGAACGTGAGCTCGCTTTCCGGCGCGTCTTTTTTGGGGGCCGGCGGCTCGTTGCGATAGGCCAAGCCGAGTACGCGCAGCGCCCGTCCGGCCATCTCGGCGTTGTGCCGCAAGATCGAGGCTCGCAAGTCGTCCGTCAGGGGCCGATCGCTCCCCTGGATGCGCACGTTCGTGCACGAACGGAGCACCGCTTCCGGCGCTCCTTTCACGAACATCACCCGAGTCCCGTCTTCCCGACGATGAATCGTCGACATGATCTTGCGGCTGGAGTCGAAAGGAATCTCGTGCTCGAGCCGCAAGTTTCGGACTTTCGTCGTCGGACCGCCCTTCATAGCCGCGACGATTAAGGCCCCTTCCGTCGGATCGCCGACGACGGACCAATGTCCGGTCTCGTCGTTTCGAACGAGTTGCGCGTTGTTGCAATAGCGGCCGATCGAGAGGGCCCAAGCCAGATCGGAGTCGTCGTCCAGGGCCGCGCCGACCGTGTCTTCCTTCGTCGCAATCTTCCCTTCCGGTCCGTAGCCGGTGCCGCTGAATTCGTAGCGACGATCACCGACGGCCAACTCGCGGACCGTCATCTCATTGCGTGTCAGCGTACCCGTCTTGTCGCTGCAGATGACCGTGACCGAACCCAAAGTTTCGACGCTCGGGAGCTTTCTCACCAAGGCATTTCTTCGCACCAGGCGCTGCAAGCCGAGCGCGAGCGCCACCGTGACCACGGCGGGCAAGCCTTCCGGAACGGCGGCAACCGCCAAACTCACGGCGGGTAACAGCACCTCTTCGAGGGGAAGCCCGCGCCAGAGCAATAGCCCGGCGATGAGCGCGACGATCACCAAGCAGACCACGACGAGAATACGTCCGAGATCGGTCATTCGCCGCTGCAGCGGCGTGGGTTCTCGTTCCTCTCGAGCCAGCATCCCGGCGATCTTGCCCAGTTCCGTCGTCGGCCCGGTCGCGACGACGACGGCCAAACCCTTTCCGGCGGCGACTGTGGTGCCGAAGAACGCCATATTGGCTCGGTCGGCGACGGCCGCCATGATCGGCGACAGAGCGCCTGCGTCCTTTTCCGCCGGCACCGACTCGCCGGTTAAGGTCGCCTCTTGCACGGTCAGTGCAAAGGATTCGACGAGGCGACAATCCGCCGGGACGGTGTCGCCGGCTTCGAGCAACACGACGTCGCCCGGAACCAATTCCGCGGCGGGGAGCGACCGAATCTCGCCGTCGCGTCGCACGCGAGTCATCGGCACCGACAACTTCTTCAGAGATTCCAGCGCCCGCTCGGCTCGTTCTTCTTGCACGAAACCGAGCAAGGCATTGAGCAATACGATGGCCAGGATGGCAACCGTGTCGAGCCAATCCCCGGTCGCGCCCGCAATCATCGCGGCGAAGATCAAAATCCATACGACGAGCTGATGAAACTGCGCCGCAAACCGCCGCCAAGCCGGCTCGGCTTTCGCTGCCGGAAGCTCATTGGCGCCGTAGCGCGTACGGCGCGGAATGATATCCGCCGCCGCAAGTCCTTGCGCCGGATCCAACGCCGCAGCCTTGACGAACGCTGCGACGGAGATGGAATGCGACGTTTGGAAGATTGGATCGGACGTCGATGGTTTGTTCATCCTCGCCGATGGTCCTGTCCACGCAGCAGAGAGCATTGCGAAACGGATTCGCGATCGCCGACGCTCGATGATCCATCATCGACGATCGAGCATCTGTAACTATAACGTTCGCGTTCCGACCGAGCCGCATGTCATTCAACGAGCGACCAGGACCGAACAGGGAGCGTGCGTGAGCACTTTCTCGCTGGTGCTCCCGATGAACAGCCGTTTCAGTAAATCTTTTCCCTGCGAGCCGAGGACGACGAGATCGATCCGGCGCTCGTTCACCAGCTTGAGGATTTGTTCGGCGGAGTGTCCTTCGGCAACGACGACCTCGGCTCCGGCGAAAGGCGGGAGCTGCTTGCCCAGGAGTGTCGCCAGCCCTTCGCGGGCTTGATACTTGTCGCGCTCCGTTTCGCGAGTCCAGCGATCGATCATCTCCGCGGCTTCGGCGCTGCGCCCGGCTTGCGCCATCCATTCGGGCACTTCCGGCGGCAAGGTTTCGATTGCGGTCACGGCGATCACTTCCGAATTGCGCGGCAACGTCAACTTGGTCGCCGCAGCGAGAGCCGCTTCGCTGCAGGCGGACCCGTCGGAGGCGAACAGCACGCGAAACGGCCGATCGCCACGGTGCTCGGAAACGGTTCGCGATACGAACACCGGAATGCGCGAGCCGTGCACGACCGCTCGGGAAACGCTTCCGAACAGTACGGTGTCGAGTCCTGTCATCCCCCGAGCGCCGACGACGACCAAGTCGGCTCCCCACTTTTCCGACTCGATCAGGATTCCCTCGCGCGGCGTGTGTCGGGCCGTGATCATGGTCGCTCCGGCGGCCAACGGCTCGGGAAGCAGATGTCGAGCCTCCTTCGCGACGATCTCCACAACCGCCTCGGCGGCGACATCCTGAAGACTTATGTCGCTCGAAAGTTGCCGCAACACGACGTCGGCCGGTTCGACCGCCGCGGCTACGCCGTCGGTCACAGGCGCGAGCACGTTGCCCCCGCGCCGAAAGATGACTTCCGGCGGAGCGAAGTAAATGGCCGCCGCGTCGGTGGCCGGCGAGACGAACTGTCCGACTTGGCGGACGGCGTTAAGGGCCTCGCGGGAACCGTCGACGGCGAAAAAGACTCTCATGGCTAACCTTCCGAAGCGGGAAATAAGGAATAGATGGCTTCCGAACCGGAAAGCAAACCGGGTGCCGCGCGAGAAGGTCCGCATGAAACAGTCTTCGGCGACCTGCGATTTGCGAAGAAGTTCCGACTTTAAGATCCGCTTGAGACGCCGCGGGCATTCCGTTGAAGGCTTCTGCTTCTTCGAGCCCACGGGCGATCAGGTGTGCCGATTTGCACACGCACGACGAATTCGCACACTTCGGCTCGTGTGCAGCGAGCACGAGGTGGAAAATCTCGCGCTTTTCCGGTTACTCCGTTTCGGCACGACGTATGCGATCGCTGTGATCCGGAACACTCCGCACGGCTCCCTTCCCGAAGGAACTCATCGATGTCCTCGACCGAACTCAACGCGATGCATGGCGACCACCGCGAATGGCAATCGGAAAACGCATTCTGGCATGATCAACTCCGTGAATGGGAGCGAGAGGTCGGGGAGGCGATCGGCGATCTGCCGAAGATCGAACAGGCGTTGCGTGGCCATGAACGACGATTGCAAACTCATGCCGCGGCGATTCGTCTGTACGAGCAGGTTGCCGCCGATCACGAACATCAACTTGCGGAACTGGTTCACGAAGGGGCGCCTTCGGCGGCCGGCTGCACCGCGCACAAGCACGGCAAGGAGTCGCGAAACCACGCTCAACAGCGCCAAGTTCATGAGGCGCTCAAGCGAACGCATCATACGTTTATGGCGCATTGGGCGATGCTCCTCGAAGCGCTCGGAGCCGTCGAAACGTAAAGGAAAGCATTGGGTTCGCAGCCGGTTTTCATTAAGCCTTGCCTGAGGGGAGAATAATCGATGTCGATTTTTATCATTATCGAATTGGCCGACGGCCTTGAACCGGTCGAGTTGCCTCCGGATCGAATTCCCGAGGACTTCGCTATCGCCGAAGGGGGCGTGCTCGTCGATGCAGGTCCCTTCGCATCGTTGGAAGAAGCGAACGATGCGATCGATAATTTGAAAGCGGAAGCGGAAGACGAAAAGGTTTAAGGGGCCGAAACGGCTCGAGTCGAGGGAGGAACGATGACCACCGACATCAGCCCGTCTCCGGTCGTAGGCCGTGAAGCGGTCGAGCGTTGGTTGACCGACGCGGCGAATCATCCCGACCATCCGCACGACGTGCAGCGGATCGAGACGCACATTTCGCAAGTGTTTCTTACGGATCGCTTCGTCTACAAATTAAAGAAACCGGTGCGCTTCGACTTCCTCGATTTCAATTCGCTCGAAAAGCGTGAGCATGCCTGCCGCGAAGAGTTGCGCCTCAATCGGCGCATGGCAGGCGACGTCTATAGGGCGGTCCTGCCGATCACGGCGGATCGCTGCGGTGCGCTTGCCCTCGACGGCTCGGGGACCGTAGTCGACTGGGTCGTGCAAATGCGGCGATTACCGGCCGATCGAATGCTCGACGAGTTGATCCGTACGGACAGACTGCATGAGTCCGAGGTTCGAAAGCTGACGGAGTACCTGGGCGGCTACTACAGTGCGATCGAGCCGCTCGTCGTTCGCCCGCGCGATTTTCACGCCGCGCTCGTCGCTAACGTCGAAGCCAACTTGGCTGCGCTGCTCGGGGCGGACGGTGTCGACACGACGCGGATTCGACGACTGCATATTTTTCAACTCCGATTGTTGAAGAGCAGGCCCGAGCTATTTCAGGCTCGGGTTCTCGACGGACGAATCATCGACGGTCACGGGGACTTGCGGCCGGAGCATATTTGCCTGACCGACCCGCCGGTAGTGTTCGACTGCTTGGAATTCAGCGCCGACCTGCGCCGCATCGACGTGCTCGACGAGCTTTGCTTCTTGGCGATGGAATGCGACGCGCTCGGGGCCGATTCGCTCGGCGAACGAGTCTTGAAACATTATTTCCAGCGATCGCAAGACCGCCCGCCGCCGGAACTAACGGCTTTCCATAAAACGTATCGCGCGTGCGTGCGAGCTAAGGTGGCGATCCTCAGAGGCGCTCAATTGCCCGCCGACGCGCGCGACGCCCAACGGCAACTGGGAGAGCGCTATCTCGCACTGGGCGATCGCTATCTTCGCGAAATCGACGCGCGCCCCGTGTTGATTCTCGTGACGGGACTGATGGGGACGGGGAAGACGACCTTGGCCCGCGTGCTCGCCGCGGAGCTAGGGATCGAGATGCTCCGGACGGACGACGTTCGAGACGAGCTTTTTCCGGCAGCCGGGGGAAACGACGCTTTCGGCCAAGGAAGATATTCTCCCGAGGCGCGTGCCCGCGTTTACGAAGAAGTCCTCCGTCGCGCGAGCGAGGCGCTGTCGAGAGGCGTTTCGATTATTCTCGACGGAACGTATACCAAGGCTTCGGATCGCGAGCTCGCACTTGAGCGAGGCCGAGCGGCCGAAGCCGATGTGCTGGCGGTAGAGTGCGTTTGCCCTCGCGAGGTGGCGCTGGAGCGCATTCAGACGCGGCTCCGGCAACCGCAGCCGGATGCTTCCGAGGCCCGACCGGAATTGTACGACCGCCAAGCTGCGCAACGGGATCCGCCGGCCGACTCCATCCCAACGTGCTCCGTCGACACCACGGAATCGCTCGCTGCGCAAACGGCTACGGTCATGGCAGCTTTGATCTAATCGGCCGACGAAACGTTTCGACAAGTAGCCGCCGATCTCGAAGAATTTCGCATGGAGCGCGCATATTCGCACTCCGTTGTGCGGATCGCGGAGCTGATCGTGCCCCACTGCCGTCTCTAACGTTGCCTAAGTCCGCCGACGAGAAAAAACGATCGATCGAGTTGGAGTGATTAGCAAGGCCGGACGACTCATTTGCGTTCACGCGCGCGGGGGTGTTGCGAACGGCGAACGGCCTCATGGTATGGCGTTTGCTTTTTGTGCCCCCGATAGACCGACGGACGCGGTTAAGAACTACGATACGCCTTTCTTGCGGCGTCATGAACCCGTGTCGCATCACCAGAAACGTCACTCAAGCGCTATCCAAGAGAATGGACGTTCTGTAAGGCCGGCATCAAGCCTACTCCCACAGACCGAAAGGTTTCGCCATGCACTTCCGCACCGATTACGAGTTCATCACGCTGAACGCGAAGTGCACGCACGTATTCGGTGAAACCTGGAAATGGATCACCGCTTTAGGCGTTGTCATGATGCTGCTCGGCGCGGTCGCGCTCGGAGCATCGATGTTCGTCACGCTGGCGACCATGGTCTTCATCGGGATGCTGATGCTCGTGGGAGGCCTCCTCCAAGCGATTCACGCGATCTCACTGCGACGATGGAGCGGTTACTACGTCGACCTGATCGCCGGGATCCTCTATGCGGCGGTCGGCTTCGTGCTCGTCGCTCATCCGGGTGCTACGGCCGTCGGCCTCACGTTGATCCTGGTCTTGTTCCTCTACTTGTCCGGTACTTTTCGCATTTTGATCGGGCTGGTAGGAAGCGATCGGGTTCGTCTATGGCTCTTGTTTTACGGTTTACTCAATCTGCTGCTCGGATACGTCATTTGGCACGACTGGCCGGTGGCGGGTCTATGGATTATCGGGCTTTTCATCGGCATCGAGATGTTCTGTAACGGCTGGTCGCTGGTCATGCTTGGCTTAGCGGTCAAGAAGCTCACGACGACGCATTGATCGTCAAGCGAAGCCCGATCCCTTGTCATGCTAAGATGTGCGATCAAGAAGCCGGCGGCGACGAATAAGACCGTCACCGGCAGAATGCCGCAATCCTTCCCCTCGATCGATTCCGATGTCATTGCCGCCGCAAGATTCCCCTCCGGTTCTCGGTGAACTCTATGTGAACGTCGCTTTCGATTGGGGCGACGAAATCGATTTGCGTCATGCTGCAACCTTGGCTCCTTCCCACGAACAGGAATTAGCCCGTCGAACCCGAACGCCCGCCTCGTTCGGCTATCGGCCTGCCCCGTTACGGTTTCCCCTGGGAAAGACGGTGATCGAGCACGCGGGTTCGGCGTCGATTTCCGTCCGCATCGAAGCCTCGGTCTTCGACTTCGGCGGCGTCAACGTTCGCGCCGTCGTCGAACTAGCGCATTCGTTCGAAGACTTGCGCCGGCTCGCCGGAAATCAAGGACTACTGCATGCGATCATTCGGGCAGCTCACAAAGGGGCAGAACCGCTCTACCACGCGCTGGGTCCCGCCATCAAGTTCCCGTCTTGGCAAGAGCTGGTCGAAGAGTATTTCATCTTCCGCTTCGAGCCTGCGTCGCTTCCTGCCGTGAACCGATTGCTGGAGAGTCACACGGATTGGCTGGCCGGTCTGCTTCGTTTAGAGCCTCACCCCTTAAGCGCCGAGCAAATCTCCGACGCCGTCGAACGAAAAGTCTCCTATGCACCCGGGGATCTCGTGATCGTCGACTGGGCGGCGGCCGTGATCGTCGACCAAGATTGCGAAGAGACGTTGCAAACCTTGGAATTCGCAAATCTGCAACTGCTTGAGTTTCGCTTAATCGATCGCCGTCTCGACGACTCGCTCAACCAAGCTTACAAAGTCATTCATTCGCTGGCGGGACGAAGAGGCTTCTCTCTTGCACGTAAGCAAGATCGTCGGTTGCGAGTCCTCGGCGATATCAAAATCGAGACCGAGTCCCTGTTCGAACGAGCCGGTAACGCACTCAAGCTCGTCGGCGATCAATACCTTTCAAAGGTTTACCGACTCGCGGCCGTGCGTTTGCATTTGGAAGAATGGTCAAAGAGCATTCACAACTCGCTCGATGTCGTCGAAAGCGTTTATCGGATACTTTCCGATCAAGCCGCGGCCGGACGGATCGAATTGCTGGAGGTGATCGTCATCGTATTGATCTCCGTCGAGATCCTGTTAACGCTCTTCGGCCGCTGAAAACCTCGGCGAACGTCGCCGAAGAGGGTCTTATCCCGGTCCTTGAGCGGGACGGAATCCTTCGATCAGTCCCAGCAGTTCCCGCACGTCGAACGGCTTATAACAGACCGCGTCGGGTGGAATGCCGCTCAGTTGTTCGCCGGAAGTGTCCGGGCGATGTCCGGTTATGAGAATCGTCCGAGCGTGAGATTCGAGGCGACGTACCGTCTGCAGCAGTTCCCGACCGTCTCCGTCGGGCAAACGTAAATCGACGAGCACGACTCCGAATCCGTTATCTTGCAATCGTGTGGTCGCCGACCGCAGGTCATGTGCGACGGCGACGCGATAGCCCTCGTCGCGCAGCAAGTCACACAAGCTGGCGCATAGTTCTCGATCGTCGTCGACGACCAAGACCAACGGTTGCTTGACCGCTTCATCGAGGAGCGTCACTAACTGAGAAAGGTCGACGGGCTTGGAGAGGATTTTCCAGAGCCCCGCTTTCATCCCGTGATCGACGCGAGGATGGTTCGGATAAGCCGTCGCGAGGACCGCGACGGTTTCCGGGCTTCGTTGCTTCATTTCGCGGTACAGCGCAATCCCGTCCATGCCCGGCATCATGAGGTCGAGCACCGCTAAGTCGTAACGTGCGGATCGCATTCGCTCGAGTGCTTCGAGCCCGTCGTTCGCCGTGTCGACTTGGTACCCCAAGTCGGTGAAGATGTCCGAAAGATTACGGCAAGCGTCCGCCTCATCGTCGACGATCAAAAGAGAAGGTAAGCGGTTCATGAACTGCTCCGGCTGGAACTCTCGGACGTGGCCAATCGTACCGTAAAGGTACTTCCCTGTGCGGGAACGCTCGTCACGTGAATCGAGCCGTGATGCTTTTCGACGATCGCCTTGGCCATCGCGAGTCCGAGCCCAAGCCCACGCGCCTTCGTCGAATAGAGCGGCTCCATCACGCGACTCAATACGTCTGCGGGAATGCCGATTCCGGTATCGGTGAAAGCGATCTCGATTCCCGCCTCGTCGGCGACGGCGCGGATAGCAAGGCTGCCTCCCTGAGGCATCGCGTCGCGCGCGTTGCGAATTAGGTTCGCAAACACGATTCGAATCTGCGCCGGATCGCCAAGGGCGGGGGGAAGCGTCGGGGGGAAGTCGATCTGAATCCGAATCTTGTCGGGAATGTGCTCGATCCTCAGGACTTCATTGACGCAATTCTCGATCGAGAACGGATTCAGTTCCGGATGCGGCATTTTCGCGAAGTTCGACAACGCGGTAATCGCATCGTTCGCCACGGTCACATGCTGATCGATTCGCCGTAGGTGTTCGCCGATCTTCTCGGGCGAGGCGCTCCGCGCATTCAATAGGTAGTACGCCGAAGTCTTGATCACATTCAAAGGGTTGCGCAGCTCATGTGCGATTCCGCCGGAGATCTGACCGATCGCCGCCAAGCGTTCATCTCGTCGGCGGCGCTCCAGATGCTCCGCTTGGTAAGCGTCTTCGATCTTGGCCAAGTCCAGGTCGATCAGCCTGTCGAGCGATTGAACCGCCGCGACGAGGTCTTCCGGATTTCCTTGCCACGTGCGACCTAACGCACCGATGAGACCGGATCGTAATCGAGACATAGCGACGTTCGTGAAGACTTGATCAAGGCCGATCTCGACATGCCGTCGACCGACGCGCCAGCGGCGCAGAACGTATTCTCGGTCGTATGGGCCCGACAGCAGCTCGCGCACCCATTGGATGAGCGACTGCTTGAGGCGATCGATTTGTGCGTCGCCGCCGGTGATGACGCTACGAGCCGCGGGATGACGCTCGATTTCGGAATAGAAGTCTTCGATCAGAGCCGGGAGAAACGTATCGAGACTCGACGCCACGGCCTGTACTCGACGAGCATCGTCGATGTTCCAGCCGACGTAAGCCTGAAGCTCACAATAGCGGTCATATAGCTTTTCAACATCCATCGTTCACTGCCCAGTCGAAGGATTTCCTAACCCCTCTCTATGCGATGGAGTCTCCTATTGCAATGACGCCCACCCCTCCTCACGAAGTTCAAAACCGATCGAAATGAGTTAAGAACCGCGGAAAGTAGGAAAACATAGAGATTCCACGGCACTTCCGGTGATTTAACGAAGCGCGTAGTTGAATACCGAGAACGCGGGCACTAGTGTAGTCGGTAGCAGCCGCCGGAGGGATGACGGTCAGGGTTACGAATGAGTCGCCGTAGATGAATCGAAACATACTCGCCGTCGAAGACGACGCAGACGCGCTCGCTAACGTTCGGGACATTCTCGAATTGGACGGGTTCCAAGTCAGTGGCGCCTCCACGCTACGAGAGGCCGCCGAAGGTCGCCGTTGGTCGGACTTCGCGGTCATACTCTTGGATCGACGTCTGCCCGACGGTTTGGCCGAAGAGGTGCTTCCGGTGATTCGCGAGCAAGCCCCTGGCGCCGCGATCATCATCATTACGGGCAACGCCGATCTCGCCGGCACGATCGTCGCTCTGCGGGCCGGCGCAACCGACTACTTGTTGAAGCCCGTCAATCCGGACCTCCTTCGCGCTGCGGT